>NZ_DASSTI010000042.1:0-31048 GCF_035708005.1 Segeticoccus sp.
CCCCCACCACCTGGGGATCACTGGTTCTTCAGGGTGAACGGCGCGACGAAGTCGCCGACGTTCTTCTTCGTGATGAGGATGCAGTTGAAGGCCTGCTTCTCCGTCTTGGCGCCGGTCTTGCCGGTCCGCAGGTAGTTGTCCGCCTCCTGGACCGCCTTCTTCGAGAAGACCGCGACGGGCTGGAGGACGGTGTACTGCAGCTCGCCGGCCTTGATGGCGTCAACGGCATCCGGCGACCCATCGAAGCCACCGACCTTCACCTGGTTCAGCTTCCCGGCCTCCTTGAGCGCGGCGATGGCACCGAGCGCCATCTCGTCGTTGCCGGAGATCACGCCGCTGATGTTCGGGTGGGCCTGCAGCAGGTTCTGCATCTTGTCGTGGCCCTGGGTGCGGTCCCAGTTGGCCACGTCCTTGCCGACCTTCTTCATCTTCGGGAACTGCGAGATGACGGTCGTGTAGCCGTTCGAACGGGTCTGCGCGTTGTTGTCCGACGGGGCGCCGAACAACTCGACGTAATTGCCCTTCTCGCCCATCTTCTTGACGAACTGCTGCGCGCCCAGGGCGGCGCCCTGTGCGTTGTTCGAGACCAGCTGGGCCTTGGCGAGCCCCTCCTGGTTGATCTCGGCGTTCACGAGGAACACCGGGATGCCGGCGGCGTCGGCCTTCTTCACCGCGCCGATGGAGCCGCTGGCGTTCGCGGGGTCGAGGATGATCGCGACCGACTTGTTGGTGATCGCGGTGTCGATCAGGTGGCTCTCGGTGTTGGTGTCGCCCTTGTGGGCGGCCACGTTGGCCTTGTAGCCGAGCTGCTTGGCCTCGGCCGCCGCGACCTGGCCCTCGGTCTTCCAGTAGGGGTTGGACGGGTCGTTCACGATGATCGTGATCAGGCCGCCCTTCTTGGAGTCGGAGCCGGCACTCTTGCCTGCGGCCTGGTCCGAGTTCCCGCCGCCCGACCCGCAGGCCGACAGGGTGAGTGCGAGGGCGAGGGAGGATCCCAGCGCCAGGGACAGCGTCTTGCGAGGCATGATCTCTTCCTTACTTGGTGGTTGAACGGGTGCAGGGGTGGGACGGGAGGTGTGGGCTCGTCATACGGTTCATGCGGTGGTCTCGGTCACCCGGGGAGTCCCCACGTCGGTGGGCTCGGCCTTGCGCGGGGTGGTCGCCCCGGTGCCGCCGCCGGACGCGGTGTTCTTGCGGCGGCCGCGGTACTGGATGGCGTTCAGCAGGACGGCGAAGATGATGACCGCGCCGGTGAAGACCGTCTGCCAGTAGGCCGACACCCCGACGATGACCAGGCCGTCGGACAGGAAGCCGATGACGAAGGCGCCCAAGAGCGTGCCGCGCACGTTGCCGCGGCCACCCATCAGCGAGGCGCCGCCGATGACCACTGCGGCGATCGCCGTCAGCTCGTAGGTGTTCCCTGCGGTGGGGCTCGCGGAGGTGAGCTCCGAGGACAGGATCAGGCCCGCGATCGAGGCGCAGATGCCGGAGACGACGTAGACCCAGATCTTCACGCGCCGCACCGGGACGCCCGACAGCTCGGCGGCCCGCTCGTTGCCACCCGAGGCATAGAGCCAGCGTCCGAACATGCTGCGGTTGAGGATGACGCTGATCACGATCGCGGCGACCACCATGACGAGGACACCGATCGGCACGTTGGCGATCCGGTTGAAGCCCAGCCAGTCGAAGCCGGTGTTGCCCAGCTCGGGCTTGCCCTCGAGGTTGTTGTAGGTCAGCCCGTTGGTCATGAGCAGCGCGATGCCGCGCACCACGTAGAGCATGCCCAGCGTCGCGACGAACGGTGCGACGTTGAACCGGGAGATGAGGACCCCGTTGACGAATCCGACCAGTGCCCCGACCGCACAGGAGATCAGCGCGACCACCCACACTGCCGGGAAGACCGTGACTCCGAAGACATGGAGCGGCACGCCCTCCATCAGGAAGCCGGCGACGACGCCGGACAGCCCGAGCATGGAGCCCACGGTCAGGTCGATCCCGCCGTTCAGGATGACGAGCAGCATCCCGAGCGCGAGCAGCGCGTAGACGGCGACGTGCGACGCCATCGTGAGCAGGTTGTTGACGGTCAGGTAGTTCGGCGAAAGGACCGAGAAGACGATGATGATGGCGATCAGGGCCAAGAACGCCCGGCCCTCGAGGAGGATCTTGGCCAGGTCGAACCGCTCGCCCATGCCCTTGAGTCGGCCTTGGGGCTGGGGGCTCCCGGTGGCGGTGGAGGTCATGCGACTATCCGTTCCCTAGTTTCCGGCGACCACGGACTCGCCCGAGGCGGCCATGATCTGTTCCTTCGTTGCAGTGGCGTCGAACTCGGCCGAGATCCGGCCGCGTCGCATCACCACGATTCGGTGCGCGATGCTCAGGCACTCGCCGACCTCCGAGGTGGAGTAGACGACCGCGAGCCCTGACTTGGCGCGCTCGGCGAGCAGGTGGAAGACCTCCGCCTTCGCGCCCACGTCGATGCCACGGCTCGGCTCGTCGAGCAGGATCACCGTCGGGTCCGTGGCGAACATCTTGCCGATGACGACCTTCTGCTGGTTGCCGCCGGACAGCGACCCGATCGGCGCCGACCCGCCGGACGTCTTCACGTGCACGTCCCGGATCGCGTCGGTGACCCGCTGGCGCTCGAGGCCACGGGACAGGAACATCCCCTTGAGCATGGAGCCGACACTGGCCAGGGTGAGGTTGCGTCCCACCGTCATGGTCTGGACGAGACCGTCACGCTGCCGGTCCTCGGGCACCAGGCACAGGCCCGCCGCGATCCGATCCGCGATGGAGAGCCGGGAGACTTCACGGCCCTGCAGTCGAACCTTTCCGTCCACCAACGGGACCCGGCCGGCCACGGACTCGAGCAGTTCGGTGCGACCCGCGCCCATGAGTCCGTAGAGGCACACGATCTCGCCGGCCTTGACCTCCAGGGAGACGTCGTCGACCACCAGCCGCTGGGGGTTGTCCGGGTCGGCGATGCTGAGGTGCTCCAACGACAGTGCGGGCTCGCCGAAGTCGTAGCCGGTGGGTGGCTGCCCCAGGTCGTAGTGCTCGCCGACCATGTGCCGCACGATCCAGTCGAGGTCGATGTCCTTGGCCTCGGCGACCGCCGTGATGTTGCCGTCCCGCAGCACGACGGCGTGGTCGGTGACCTGGAGGGCTTCCTCGAGGTGATGGGAGATGTAGACGATCGACACCCCGGAGCTCGTGAGGTCACGGATGACCTTGAACAGCACGCGCACCTCGGAGGCGCTGAGCGCCGACGTCGGCTCGTCCATGATGAGGATCCGCGCGTCGACCGAGAGGGCACGGGCGATCTCGACGATCTGCTGCTGGCCGAGGCGGAGGTCGGCCACCGGGGTGAGCGGGTCGATCTCCTCCTCGAGGCGCTCCAGGAGCTGGCGGGTCTGCCGGGACTCCTCGGCGTAGTCGACACCGGACCGGCCCTGGATCTCCCGGCCCATGAAGATGTTGTCGCGCACGTTGAGGTTCGGCGCGAGGCTCAGCTCCTGGTGGATGATGGAAACGCCTCGGTCGCGTGCCTCGACGGTGCTGTCGAAGGTCACCGGCTCGCCGTCGAGACGGATCTCACCGGACGTCGGCTGCTCGACGCCGGAGAGGATCTTCATCAGGGTCGACTTGCCGGCACCGTTCTCACCGAACAGCGTCGTGACGGTGCCGCGACGGATGTCGAAGTTCACGCCCTTGAGTGCGTGGACACCGCCGTAGGTCTTGACGACGTTGCGGGCCGCCAGGACGACGTCGTCCGAGCCCGTGGTCGTCTGCGTGGCCTCCTCCGAGGCCGCGGCGCTCACTTGACCTCCAGCTTCGCGGGCGTGATCAGCCAGGCGTCAGGGTTGATGAGCTGGAAGGCCCCCACCACGTGCACCTTCTTGCCCGTCAGCTTCCCGGTGTCGATCTTGCTGAGCACCTGCTTCTTCAGCTGCTGGTTGAGGGCCGAGCCGGCGTTCTGGTAGTCGATCTGGTTGCGGAACTGACCGAACGCGATGTTGCCGGGCGCGTCGCGCAGGTCGGTGCCGGTGATGGCGGGACCGGTCTGGATCCGGATGAGGATCCCCTTCGGCACGCCCGGCACCGACACCTCGTAGATGCCCTGCGTGCCCTTGCCGACGGTGCCGGTGAACTCGAGGGAGACCTCGGGGCCCGCGCCCGCGCCGCTCTCGACGCCATACTTCTTGCCGGCAGCGGTCGGGTTCTTCTTCACGGCCTGGGCGAGGGTCGGCGCGGCGACCGCCTTCTTCGCGATGTCCTGCTGGACCTTGGGGAAGGTCTTCTTGCCCCAGGCGGCCGGGTCGAAGGCTTTCTGCGGCGCGCCCTCCGTCGAGCTGCTGGACACCACCTTGGTGTCCAGCCCCATGGCGACCAGCAGCACGACCGCGATGGCGATGAGCACCAGCCGCCTGACGGGCAGAGTCCTGCGAGAAGCGTTCACGCGAAGGCGCGCGCCGCCGGCCGTCATGACCGACCACCCACGCGGTGAAACCATGTCGGCCGGACCAGGTCGACGAGAACGACGTCATGCTGCATGTGCTGCTCCCTGGGTGGAAACCGTGGGGCCGAGCGGCCGCTGAGGGTTCGACCAATCAGCCAAGTCATGTGATAAAGCGTGTGATCTATGTCTTCAGTCGCGCGATGTCTAAGACAAGCATGGCAGGCCGGTGGTGTCAATCACTTCTCTGATGCGAGAGATCACGCTTTTATCACTGACATGTCAGCGCGTAGGGGAGGTGTCTGTGACCTCAGATGGAGACGTGCTCCAGGCGCCGACCGGTGGCGGCCGGCCCGACGAGGGCGACCAGGCCCGCCAGCAGCCCCGTGACCCCGATCGCGGCGAACCCGACGAAGAACGAGAACGCCCCGACGACGATCGGCAGCACCAGCGCGCCGAGCGCCCCGCCCGCGTGGCCGATGCCGTCGGAGAACGCGAAGCCGGTTGAGCGAGCACGCGTCGGGAAGCTCTCGGCAGTGAAGGTGTAGGCCACCTGCAGGTAGGAGCCCAACGCGAGCGAGGCCAGGAACGCCCCGATGTAGATGACCGCGGCCGAGGCGAACCAGCCGATCAGCAGCATTCCGACCAGCCAGACGATGGTGGCCCCGAGAATGAGCAGGCGGCGCTCGACCCGGTCCACCAGACCGATCATCAGCGCCGCGCCGACCGGGTAGCCGATCGACCCGATCGCCAGGTAGAGGATCGAGCCACCGACCGCGGCGCCGTGCTCCTTGATCAGCGTGGCGGCGTCGCCGAGGAACCCGTAGTTCCCGATGTACCAGAGGAACCACATGGGGATGAACACCGCCAGCCGTCCGGCATACGGCTGGTGGAACAGGAAGCGCAGCGGCACCCCACGCACCGTCGACACCTCTGAGGGCTGTGGATCGGGCATGGCGATCCCCTGCTCACGGCAGTACGCCTCCATGCGGGCCACGGTGGTCTCCGCGTCACCGTCGCGGCCGTGTTGCACCTCCCAGCGCGGCGACTCCGGCAGCACGAACCGCACTGCGAGCCCCATCGCCGCGATCACGCCGCCGATCACGAACAGCATGCGCCAGCCGACGTAGACGTTCGGCACCAGCGCGAGCGCGACGAACGGTGTGACCGCCTGGCCGATGATGCCGACGAGGAAGGTGTAGACCGAGATCCGGCCCCGGCGCCCGGCAGGCGCCAACTCGCCGAGGTAGGTGGACACGAGGTTGAGGTCGGCTCCGACGCCGACGCCGGTGATGAACCGGAAGATGATCAGGGTCGTCAGCCCCTGCGCCGCCGCGTCACCGAACGACCCGATGGCGGTGAGGGTGATGGTGAGGATGAGCATCCGGTAGCGGCCGTACGCGTCGGCCAACGTGCCGATGACCAGCGACCCGACGATGTAGCCGATCAGCCCGATCGACAGCGCGACGAAGAGGCTCTCCGAGCCGGACAGCTTGAACTGCGAGTCGATCGCCGGCATCGCGAACCCGATGTCGGTGATGTCGTAGAACGTGAAGAAGTAGCCGATCCCGATGATCGCCAAGTAGCGCTTCGGCAGTGCCCAGACGGGGATGCGGTCGAGTCGCGCGAGGACATCCACTCCGCGGCTGTCGAGCACTGGGCTGGAACTCGTGACCGGCTCACCACCTCACCTGCTGCTGCTCTCAGGCTACGGACGGCCACCAGTCAGCGCAGGCCGAAAAGAGCTTCACCTACCGCTTGAGCAGCTGACGGGCCATCACGACCCGCTGGATCTGGTTGGTGCCCTCGTAGATCTGCGTGATCTTGGCGTCGCGCATCATCCGCTCGACCGGGAAGTCCTTGGTGTAGCCGTAGCCACCGAGCAGCTGCACCGCGTCGGTGGTCACCTCCATCGCCACGTCGCTGGCGTAGCACTTCGCCGCGGCACCGAAGAACGGCAGGTCGGCGTCACCGCGCTCGGACTTGGCGGCGGCGGCGTAGACCATCTGCCGAGCGGCCTCGAGCTTCATGGCCATGTCGGCGAGCATGAACTGCAGCCCCTGGAAGTCGGCAATCGCCTTGCCGAACTGCTTGCGCTCCTTGACGTAGCCGAGCGCGAAGTCCAGTGCCCCTTGGGCGATCCCGACCGCCTGGGCGCCGATCGTGACCCTCGTGTGGTCCAGAGTTCGCAGGGCGATCTTCAGGCCCTCACCCGGCTTGCCGACCATCCGGTCTCCGGGGATGCGGCAGTTGTCGAAGTGCAGCTCGCGGGTCGGGCTGCCCTTGATGCCGAGCTTCTTCTCCTTCTCACCGAACCCGAAGCCCTCGTCGGACTTCTCGACGACGAACGCGCTGACGTTGCGGCCGCGCTCCCCCTCGGGGTCGGTGACAGCCAGCACCGTGTAGTACTCCGAGATTCCGGCGTTGGTGATCCACGACTTCTGCCCGTTCAGCACGAACGAGCCGTCCGACTGCTCGATCGCCTTGCACTTCATCGACGCCGTGTCGCTGCCGGCCTCGCGCTCGGACAGCCCGTAGGAGAACATCGCGTCTCCCCTGGCCACCGGCGGCAGGTACTTGGCCTTCAGCTCATCCGAGGCCGCCAGCAGCAGCGGCATGGTGCCCAGCTTGTTGACCGCCGGGATGAGCGAGGAGGAGGCACACACACGGGCCACCTCCTCGATGACGAGGCAGGTGGCGAGCGCATCCGCACCGACGCCGTCGTACTCCTCGGGGACGTGCGGGGCGTGGAAGTCGGCAGCCCGCAGCGCGTCGTACGCCGCCTGCGGGAAGCTGCCGGTCTCGTCGACCTCGGCGGCGTGCGGGGCGACCTTGTCCTCGGCCACCGCACGGACCGCCTCCCGGAGGGCATCGTGGTCCTCGGAGAGGGCGAACAGCGGGTACTCGTTGCTCGAAGCGCTCACGAGGTGGATGTTACCGGCCAGTTCGCGGGCCGGGCTCGTCACGCGGACCCCTTGCGCGGAGGCGGGGCGGCGGTGTGTGCTGCCTCACACACCGGCTCGTGCGAGGAGGCACCCATGACCCAGACCGTGGAACCGGACGTCGAGGCCGCCGAGCGACCGACCGACAGCCCGCAGGCGCGGGTGGACGCCTGGCTGTCCGGGTTCGAAGAGTCGCTCCGGCAACGCGACCTCGACCGGGCGGTGGGGATGTTCGCCCCCACCTGCTTCTGGCGTGACCTCGTGGCGTTCTCGTGGAACATCACCACGGTCGAGCACCGCGACGGCGTGCGCGACCTGCTCGCCCACACCCTCGAGGGCACGGACCCGTCCGGCTTCACGACCTCGGAGCCACCCGAGGAGGCCGGCGGCGTCACCACCGCCTGGATCACGTTCGAGACCGCGGTCGGCCGCGGCCGCGGCCTGCTGCGGCTCACCGAGGAAGGCGCCTGGACGCTGCTGACGACCCTCTACGAGCTCACTGGCCACGAGGAGCCGGCTGGCGCCGGGCGGCCGATGGGGGCCGAGCACGGCGCGCAGCGCGGCCGGCTCAGCTGGCGCCAGCGCCGCGAGGCCGAGGATGCCGCCATGGGCGAGACCACCCAGCCCTACGTGCTCGTCGTCGGAGGCGGCCAGGGCGGGATCGCCCTCGGTGCCCGCCTGCGCCAGCTCGGCGTGCCGAGCGTGGTCGTCGACGACCATCCGCGTCCCGGCGACCAGTGGCGCGGCCGCTACAACTCGCTGTGCCTGCACGACCCGGTCTGGTACGACCACCTGCCCTACCTGAAGTTCCCCGACAACTGGCCCGTGTTCGCCCCGAAGGACAAGATCGCCGACTGGCTCGAGTCCTACACGAAGGTCATGGAAGTGCCGTGGTGGGGCGGCACCAGGGCGACGCACGCGGCATACGACGAGGATGCCGGGGAGTGGGAGGTGACCCTGGAGCGCGAGGGGCGCACCCTCACCCTGCGTCCGAAGCACCTGGTGCTGGCCACGGGGATGTCCGGCAAGCCGAACCTCCCGAACATCCCCGGTATGGACGTGTTCGCCGGCGAGCAGCACCACTCCTCCCGGCACCCCGGTCCAGAGGCGTATGCCGGAAAGCGGGTCGTCGTGATCGGCAGCAACAACTCGGCGTTCGACATCTGCGGGGCCCTGTGGGAGCACGACGCGGACGTCACCATGGTGCAGCGCTCCTCCACCCACATCGTCAAGAGTGCGACCCTGATGGACATCGGTCTCGGTGATCTCTACTCCGAGCGCGCGGTGGCCGCGGGCGTCACGACGGAGAAGGCCGACCTCATCTTCGCCTCCCTGCCCTACCGGATCATGCACACCTTCCAGATCCCGCTCTATGACCAGATGCGCGAGCGGGACCGGGACTTCTACGACCGCATGGCGGCCGCCGGCTTCGAGCTCGACTGGGGCGAGGACGGATCCGGGCTGTTCATGAAGTACCTGCGCCGCGGTTCGGGCTACTACATCGACGTCGGCGCGGCTGACCTCGTGGCCGACGGCAAGGTCAAGCTCGCGCGCGGCGAGGTGGACCACCTGACCGAGTCCTCAGTGGTACTGGACGACGGCACCGAGCTGCCTGCCGACCTGGTCGTCTATGCCACCGGCTACGGGTCCATGAACGGGTGGGCCGCGGACCTGATCAGCCAGGAGGTCGCCGACAAGGTCGGCAAGGTGTGGGGCCTCGGCTCGGACACGGCCAAGGACCCGGGCCCGTGGGAGGGCGAGCAGCGCAACATGTGGAAGCCGACCCAGCAGGAGGCGCTGTGGTTCCACGGCGGCAACCTGCACCAGTCACGGCACTACTCGCTCTACCTGGCGCTGCAGCTCAAGGCACGGCAGGTCGGGATTCCCACCCCGGTCTACCGACTCGCCCCGGTGCACCACCTGAGCTGACGGCCCTGAAGCGCAGGGCTACTGCAGCTCGGGCATCACGAACCGCTCGAACAGGCTCATGCTCGACGGGTCGTAGGCGGCGTCGAGGAAGTAGGTGATGGCGTAGGCCATGCCGGCCTTCTCCAGCCCCTGCAGCGTCTCGACGATCTGCTCGGGGGTGCCGACCGCCGGCCCGGAGGCGAGCATGCGGTACTGCTTCTCGGCGACGTCCTCCGGCACTCCCGCCTCGAGGTAGTGGGCCCGCGCCCACTGGAGGCGGTCCCGGACGTCCTTCTCCGTCTCGCCGATCACCACGTTGAAGTTGGCGCTGCGCACGATCTCGTCGAAGTCCCGCCCCAGCTCACGGCAGTGGTCACTGAGGATCTCGCTCTTGCGCTCGAACACCTCGGGGGTGCCGTCGAAGTTGGTGTAGTCGGCGTACTCGGCGGCGATCCGCAGCGTCTTCTGCTCCCCGCCGCCGGCGACCCACATCGGGATGCCGTTGCGGGCAGATCCCTCCAACGAGGTGCCCTGCAGCGGTCGCGGCGCGCAGATCGCCCCCTCCACCTGGTAGTAGTCGCCGTGCACCGTGGCGGTCCCGGTGGTCCACATCTGCCGGAAGATCTCCACGCCCTCGCGCAGCCGGCCGAGCCGCTCGCCCGCGCTCGGGAACCCGTAGCCGTAAGCGCGCCACTCGTGCTCATACCAGCCGCCACCGATGCCCATCTCGAGCCGCCCCTCGGAGACGACGTCGACGGTGGCCGCGACCTTGGCGAGGTAGGCCGGGTTGCGGTAGCTCATGCACGTGCACATCTGACCGAGCCGGACGCGGTCGGTGACGGCCCCCAGGGCCGACATCAGCGTCCACGCCTCGTGGGTGGCGTGCTCGGAGGGCTGCGGCACGGTGTGGAAGTGGTCGTAGACCCAGACCGACTCCCACGCCGGCAGGTCCTCGATGCGTTCGGCGATCCCGGCGATCACGCCCCAGTGCTGCGCCGGGTCGATCCCGGCCAGGTCCATCCGCCAGCCCTGCGGCAGGAAGGTTCCAAAACGCATCGGCGTGCTCCTCCTCGTTGATGGCCCGGCGACTCCGGGCCCGCCAGCGTGCGGGCCGGCATACCTGCTGCTGGGGCGGCGGGTGCACCGCGCCCGCTCCGTACCCACTGCCGGCTGACGTTACTGTCTGGGCATGGCGTTGAGCATCTCGGTGATCGGGTTGGGCCCGTTGGGGGCGGTGCACGCGGCGTGCATGGCCGACCTGGGCCACCAGGTGGTGGCGATCGACACGAGCATGCCGGAACGGGCCCAGGATCTGGCCGCGGGACGGACCCCGTTCTACGAGCCGGGCCTGGAAGAGCTGCTGGCCAAGGTGATGCCCACCGGCCGGCTGCGCTTTGCCACCGACTACGCCGCCGCCGCGGACGCCGACGTGCACTTCGTGTGCGTGGGCACCCCGCAAAAGCACGGCGAGTACGCCGCCGACCTGACCTGGGTGGACGCCACCATCGACGGGCTGGCCCCGCACCTGGCCCGCGAGACCCTGGTGGTGGGCAAGTCCACCGTCCCGGTGGGCACCGCCGCCCGCCTGTCCCGCCGCCTCAGGCAACTCGCGCCCGCGGGGACGGGGGTGCACCTGGTGTGGAACCCCGAGTTCCTGCGCGAGGGGTATGCCGTGCAGGACACCATCGCCCCCGACCGGATCGTCTACGGGGTGTCCGAGGCCCACGCCTGGGAGCAGCCCGGGGCCGCCGCGGCAGCGGACGTCGCCCGCCTCGATGAGGTGTATGCCGCCCCGCTGGCCTCCGGGATCCCGCGGCTGGTCACCGACTACCAGACCGCCGAGCTGGTCAAGGCCGCCGCCAACTCCTTCCTGGCCACCAAGATCTCCTTCATCAACGCCATGTCCGAGGTCTGCGAGGCCGCCGACGCCGACGTCATCGCCCTGGCCGACGCCATCGGCATCGACGACCGCATCGGACGCAAGTTCCTGCGCGCCGGCATCGGCTTCGGCGGCGGCTGCCTGCCCAAGGACATCCGCGCCTTCATGGCCCGCGCCGGCGAGCTCGGCGCCGACCAGGCCCTGACCTTCCTCAAGGAGGTCGACGCCATCAACATGCGCCGCCGCGCCCGCATGGTCGACCTCGCCCGCGAAGAATGCGGCGGCTCCTTCGTCGGCAAACGCATCGCCGCCCTCGGCGCCGCGTTCAAGCCCTACAGCGACGACATCCGCGACTCCCCCGCCCTGTACATCGCCCGCGGCATCCAACAAGGCGGCGCCACCGTCACCGTCACCGACCCCAAGGCCCTGACCAACGCCGCCAAGACCTTCCCCGAACTCACCTACACCGACACCATCGACGAAGCCTGCGCCGGCGCCGACGTCGTGCTGCACCTGACCGGCTGGCCCCAGTACCGCGACATCGACCCGGCACACCTCGGCCAACTCGTCCACCACAAAGTCATCATCGACGGCTTCAACAACCTCGACCCCCACCGCTGGCGCGCCGCCGGCTGGACCTTCCGCGCCCTCGGCCGCCCCCACCTCTGAAGGGTCTGAGGGGCGCACGCCAGGTCCCGGTCGATGTCGCGTGCGCGGCAGGATGGGCGGCATGAGCGCCAACGACCAGGCCGTCATCCGCCGTCTGCTCACCACTCCGGGGACGTGGGCGGTGGCGGGCCTGTCGCAGTCCCGCCAGCGGACGGCCTACGGCGTCGCGCAGTGGCTGCACGGAAGTCTGGGGCAACGGGTCATCCCCATCCACCCGCGCGCCGAGGAGGTCTTCGGGGAGAGGGGCTACGCCTCGCTGGCCGACGTCCCCGACGGCGAGCAGGTGTCGGTCGTCGACTGCTTCGTGAACTCCGCGCGGGTGGGTGCGGTGGTCGATGACGCCATCGCGCAACGGGACCGGCTCGGCATCGGCGCGGTCTGGCTCCAGCTGGGCGTCGTCGACGAGGCCGCGGCGCACCGCGCCCGCAGGGCCGGCCTCGACGTGGTCATGGACACCTGTCCCCTGATCGAGTGGCCGCGGCTCTGAGCGCTGCCGTCCACAGCCCCCTCCGGCCGGTTCCGGCGGTCCACAGCCCGCGGTCTCTGGGTGTTCCCTGAGAAGGGGCCGAACGGATGATGTCGGCACGGGAGGCGCACGGCATACCGTCGCCACGCTGGGTGACCACATGGCTGCCGCACCCTGCCGCACCGGGCAGTCCGACGGGCCGCCCGTCCCGCCGGCGCGGGGGAACGACCGACGACACAGGGGACCACCATGAGCACGACGCCATCGGGCTTCACGCCTCCGGGGGCCAGCCAGACGCACGAGATCTACGGCACCGTCTGGCACGACGCCGGCAGCGGACAGCAGCCCCCCGCCGGGCCGACGGCTCCCGCGGGTCCGCCGGCCAAGAAGCACCGTGCCCTCCGGTGGCTGGCGCCGGCACTCGGCCTCGTGCTCGTCGCGGGAGGTGGGGCCTACGGCGCCACCAAGGTGCTCGCCAGCCCCCAGCCCGACGAGGTCATCCCCTCCAACGCCATCACCTACGTGCGCGTCGACGTCGACCCCTCCTTGGGCCAGAAGGTCGCGGCGGTCCGCTTCCTGCACCAGGTGCCCGACGTGAAGGACGTGCTGTCCGGCAGCGACTTCCGCAAGGAGGTCTTCCTCAAGGCCAAGCAGCAGAACCCGGAGCTGAGGGACGTCGACTACGACCGCGACGTCAAGCCCTGGCTCGGGGACCGCCTGGGCATCGCGCTCCTGCCGCCCGCCTACGGCGCGAAGGAGCCCTCGCTGCTCGTGGCCCTGCAGGTCAAGGACGAGCAGAAGGCCCGCGCCGGCCTGCAGAAGCTCCTGTCCGGTGACGACCAGCCGGACGTCGCCTTCCGCGACGGCTATGCGCTGCTCATCGACAAGGGGCAGAAGTCGTGGCTGAACTCCTACCTCGCCGACGGCAGCCTGGCCGACAACGCCCAGTACGTGGCGGACATGAAGGCGCTCGGCAACCAGGGCGTGGTCTCGGGGTGGGCCGACCTGCGCAAGATCAACCGGCTCAGTGACCAGAGCACGCCCGCCGCCGTCGAGGACGCGGTCAACGGCCTGGGCCGCACCGCCTTCGCGCTCCGGTTCGACCCGGGCTACCTCGAGCTCGCCGGTGTGGTCCGGGGCATGAAGTCGGTGAGCAACACCACCACCGACCTGCCCTCCCACCTGGCCGACCTGCCGGCCAACACGGCGGTGGCACTCCAGGTGTCGCGACCCGACCAGGCCGTCGCGGGCCTGTGGAAGCAGCTGAACAAGACCGGGCTGGGCGTGCAGAAGGACTTCCGCCAGCAGGTCGCCGACATCGAGCGTGGCTTCGGCGTCACGCTGCCGCGGGACCTGCAGACCGTGGTCGGCAAGCGGCTGGTCCTCGCCGCGCCTGCCCAGCAGCTCTCCCCCGACGGTATGCCGACCCTCGGGCTGCGCGTGCAGACCGACGCCACGCGCGCCAACGGCATCCTCTCCCGCGTCGACCGGCAGCTGCGCCAAGCGGGGATGCAGGTCCCCATCCACCACACCGCCAAGGGCGGCGAGCTCGTCGTGGCCACCTCCGGCCGCTACCTCGACCAGCTGTCCCGACCCGGCACCTTGGGCCAGAACCCGGCGTTCCGCAAGGCGGTCGCCGACCCGGCCCACGCCGCGGCAGCCCTGTTCGTGGACCTCGACAAGGTGGAGGGCCAGTACCTCCCGCAGATCCAGGACAAGGACGCCCGTGCCTTCGCGAAGACGCTGAGCGCCGTAGGCTTCTCGGCCTCGGTGCAGGACGACGGGGACGTCAGCTTCCAGGCCCGGCTGGTCGGCGACTGATCCGCCCGCGGACGCGCTGTTCACCATCCGCGGCAGCCCGGAGGCAGACCCGGGAAGGTGGGCGATGGCGGGCAAGAGGAACTTCACAAAGGAGCTCGACGCCTACCGCGCTGTCCTGGGCGAGTTCCGCCTCGTGGACGTCCCCGACCTGCGCTACCTCATGGTCGACGGCCACGGAGACCCCAACACCTCCCCGGCATTCACCGGGGCCGTCGAAGCGCTCTATCCGGTGGCGTACAAGCTCAAGTTCGCCAGCAAGAAGCAGCTCGGCCGCGACTACGTCGTCCCACCCCTGGAGGGATTGTGGTGGGCCGCCGAGATGGCGTCCTTCACCACCTCGCGCGACAAGTCACGGTGGGACTGGACCCTCATGATCATGGTCCCCGAGTGGATCGGGCGGGACCTGTTCGCCGAGGCGGTTCGGCAGGCGGGCGCCAGGAACCGCCCCGAGCGGTTGGACGACCTCCGTCTGGATCGCCTCTGCGAGGGCCGCTGCGTGCAGACCCTGCACGTCGGTTCCTTCGACAAGGAGGCGGGGCTGCTGCACCGGATGCACGACGAGTTCATCCCCGCCCAGGATCTCGAGATGGTCGGCAAGCACCACGAGATCTACCTCAGTGACGCGCGCAGGGTCGCGCCGGAGAAGCGCCGCACCATCCTGCGCCAGCCCGTCGTCAGCCGAACCGCTCAAGGTTGAGCGCTGCGGCCTGCTCCAGCGCCCGCGCAACGAAGGCGACCGCGGTGGGCGCCGGGCGCCGTGCCGCGTGCGCCAGCAGGATGCTCCGGCTCGGCAGCGCCGGCTCCAGCCGCACCACCCGCACGCCCGGGTCGTCGGTGTTCACCGACAGGGCGGGCATGACGGCGGTCCCGATCCCGGCGCGCACCATCGCCTGCACCGCGGCGTTGTCGTTGCTGCGGAAGGCGAACGACGGCCTGATGCCGGCAGCCGCCAGCCCCTGTTCGGCGAGTTCGTGGCAGACGCAGTGGTCGTGGCCGACGAGCGGACGGGTGGCCAGGTCGTCGACCGGCAGCACCTCCCCCGCCGGGTCGTCCGCCGGCACCATCGCCACGAACGGGTCCCGCACCACCTCCCGAACCACCAGTCCGGTCTCGTCGACCGGCCCGACCAGGAAGCTGACGTCGAGCCGCGCCGCGCGCAGGGCGCCGGTCAGCACGTCGTTGTCGTCGCTCTCCAGGACGTTGACCTGCACCTGCGGGCTCTCCCGACGGACCGTCCGCAGGATGCCCGGCAGCAGTTGGGCCGACACCGACTGGAACGTGCCGATGGCGAGGCGTCCCCAGCGCCCGTCGCGCAGGGATGCGAGTCGCAGGTCGAGCACGTCCGCCGCGGCGAGCACCTCCCGCGCGACGTCCAGCACCTCCTGGCCGGCCGCCGTCAGCGTGACCGGGCGCGGGCCGCCCGGGCGGTCGAACACCTTGGCGCCCACGGCCTTCTCGAGCGCCGCCACCTGGCTGGTGACGGCCGCCTGGGAGTAACCCAGCCGATCCGCGGCGCGCCGGTAGGACCCCTCCTCGTGGATCGCCACGAGCGCGGCGAGGTGGCGCAGGCTCAGGTCAGCAGCAGACATGGGCCGAAGCCTACGTGGGCGATCGAGGAATACGATCGATGTGGGCGGTTTTGCCCACTTTTCACCAGCGCCCCGCAGCGGCACGCTGGAGCCATGACGACCACTGCTACCGCTCCCGTGCCGGTCCTCGACGACGCCACCGTGGAGGAGTTCCACGGCACCGGCGCCGTCGTCGTGCGCGGGCTGTTCAGCCCGGACGAGGTCTCGACGATCGAGCGGGGGATCGAGCGCAACCTGGCCGACCCCAGTCCCCGCTTCAAGGTCGCGAGCAGCATGACCGACCCGGGCAGCTTCGTCGAGGACTTCTGCAACTGGCAGCGCATCCCGGAGTTCCGCGAGATCGCCTTCCGTTCGCGGGCGGCCGACGTCGCGGCCGCGCTCACCGGGAGCCGCCAGGTGCGCCTCTTCCACGACCACATGCTGGTCAAGGAGCCCGGCACCAAGCAGGAGACGCCGTGGCACCAGGACCAGCCGTACTACAACGTCGACGGCTCCGACAACTGCTCCATGTGGGCGCCGGTCGACCCGGTCGCGGCGGAGTCGACCCTGGAGTTCCTCTCCGGCTCGCACCGGCAGGGTTGGCTCATGCCGCGCTCGTTCATGACCAACGAGGCCAAGTGGTTCCCGGAGGGCTCGCTCGCCGACCTACCCGATGTCGAGGCGGACCGGTCCCGCTACGACATCCGGGCGTGGGCCATGGAGCCCGGTGACGCGGTGTTCTTCCACATGCTGACGCTGCACCACTCCTACGGTGTGCCCGGCCGCAGCCGGCGCCGCGCGTTCTCGCTGCGCTTCCTCGGCGACGACATGGTGCACGCACCGCGGCACTGGGTCACCTCGCCGCAGTTCGACGGGCTGGAGGAGGAGCTGCCCGCGGGCTCCCCCATGCAGCACGAGCTCTTCCCGGTGCTGCGCGAGACCGCCTGAGCCGAGCCGCGGCGAGCCGAGCCGCGGCGGGCCGAGCCGCGGCGGGCCGAGCCGCGGCGGGCCGAACCGAGCGCGAAACACCGCCGTCAACGTGTCGTGTCGAAGCGGATCCACGTGTCCGGCGGCCGGTCCTCGGGAGGCGGGTCGTCGTAGACCTCCCAGGCGTCACCGGCCGCATCGGTCGCCACGCGCGACCAGAACTCGAGCGCCCCGGCGTTGTAGCGCTGGAAGCCGATCCGCCACGGCCCCGGGCTCCCGAGGATCACCTGGCGCGCCACCTCCCGGCCGACGCCGGTGCGCCGCAGCGCCCGCACGACGAAGAAGTCGCAGATCATCCGTCCCGGTCCGTCGTCATCGGCGCGGGTCATCACGTAGCCGCCCAGCCCGCCCGCCACCTCGATGAGCCAGGCGCGCACGTCCGGCCGCGCCCCGGCGAGGAAGAGGTCGAGCCGCCGGTCGTTGAACGTCCCGTCCGCGTTGGGCAGCAACCCGTACGGTCCGGACAGGTCGTGTCGGTAGAGCTGGCTCAGCTGCTGCAGGACGGCCCGGTGCGTCCGGTCAACCGGACGCAACGCCACCGGCGCGGACGGCGGAGGGGCGGGGCGCTCCAGCACCGGTCAGCCCTGCCGCTCCCGCAGCCGCTGCCCCTTGGCATAGGCCTGGTCGCGCAGCGACCGCTGGAAGTCGACCATCGCCGCGCGGATCCGCGCGGCCTCCTCCCCCTCGCCCGCGCCCAGGATGCGGGCCGCGAGCAGCCCGGCGTTCCGCGCGCCGCCCACGGACACCGTGGCGACCGGCACGCCGGCCGGCATCTGGACGATCGACAGCAGCGAGTCCATCCCGTCCAGGTGCTTCAGCGGCACCGGGACCCCGATCACCGGCAGCGGGGTGACGGAGGCGAGCATTCCGGGCAGGTGGGCGGCTCCGCCAGCGCCCGCGATGACCACGCGCAGCCCCCGCTCGGCGGCCTCGGCGCCGTAGGCGAGCATCTCGTGGGGCATCCGGTGCGCCGACACCACGTCGGCCTCGTAGCCGATTCCCAGCTCCTCCAACGCCGTTGCGGCGGCCTCCATGGTCGGCCAGTCGCTGTCGCTGCCCATCACGAGGCCGACGACCGCGCCGTCCACCTCGCGCTCCGCGCCCGACACCGTCATTCGGTGACCACTCCCTGCAGGTAGTCGGCCGCGTGCTGCGCGCGTTCACGCAGCTGCGCGAGGTCCGCGCCGCTCACGTTGACGTGCCCGATCTTGCGGCCCGGCCGCACGCCCTTGCCGTAGAGGTGCACCTTGAGCCCCGGGTCGCGTGCCATGAGGTGCCGGTATGCCGGGTACAGGCTCTCGTGCTCTCCGCCCAGCACGTTGCCCATCACCGTCCACGGTGCCCGGGCGCGGGTGTCCCCCAGCGGCAGGTCGAGGACGGCGCGCAGGTGCTGCTCGAACTGGCTCGTCACCGCACCGTCGATGGTCCAGTGGCCGGAGTTGTGCGGGCGCATCGCCAGCTCGTTCACCACCACCCGCGAGCCGGACCCGTCCGTGGGGACCTCGAAGAGCTCGACGGCCATGACGCCGGTCACGCCGAGCTCGCCGGCGACCTGCAGTCCGGTCTCGGTGACCTCCGCGGCCAGCTCAGGGTCGAGGTCGGGCGCCGGGGCGATCACCTGCGTGCAGATGCCGTCGGTCTGCACCGTCTCCACCACCGGCCAGGCCGAGGCCTGCCCGGACGGGCTGCGCGCGATGACCAGCGCCAGCTCGCGGGAGAACGGCACCTTCTCCTCGGCGAGCAGGCCGTCGGCGAGCTTGCCGCCGCTGTCCCGGTCCCGCTCCACGAGGGCGAACCAGTCGGCCACCTCCTCCGGTGAGGAGACGACGCGAACTCCCTTGCCGTCATACCCGCCCTTGGGAGTCTTGACGACGACCGGCCAGCCGACCTCGTCCCCGAAGGCCGACAGCTCCTTCTGGTCCTGCACCGCCGCCCAACGAGGGCACGGCGTGCCGATGGCGCCGAGCCGCCGTCGCATGGCCAGCTTGTCCTGGGCGTAGACCAGCGACGACGGCGAGGGGTGCAGCACCACCCCGTCCGCCTCCAAGGCGGCGAGGACGTCCGCCGGCACGTGCTCGTGGTCGAAGGTCACGACGTCGCAATCCGCCGCGAACCGCCGCACGACCTCGACGTCGGTGTAGTCCCCCACCGGTGCGGAGGGGATGACCAGGGCGGCCGCCGAGTCCGGCGTCTCCGCGAGGTCGCACAGGGTGATGGCCAGGTTGACCGCAGGCGGCTGGCACATGCGGGCGAGCTGCCCGCCCCCGATGATGCCGACGACGGGGAAGCCGCCGGGTGCGCGCCGTGGGGAGGTCTCAGCCGAAGTCACGGGGAGCGAGCCTACCGGCCGCCGCTGAACCGATGACCCGAGAGTGGCCGAACGGCTGACAGGCGCCACCCATCTGCCCGGCTTACCCTCGAGCGGTGACTTCCGCTCCGGGCCGCAAGGGGCCTTTGCAGCGCGTGCGCGGCATGCTCGACGTGCTGGTCCGCGAGCTGGCCAAGTTCGGCATCGTCGGCGTGATCGCGTTCGTGGTCGACGTGGGGGGCTACAACTTCCTGGTCTTCGGCCCGCACATCAGGAGCATGCTCGGCCACGAGGCCACGGTCGGCGTCATGCACGACATCCCGCTGCGCGCCAAGATCCTGTCGGTCTCGGTCGCCACCCTCGTGTCCTGGCTGGGCAACCGCTACTGGACCTTCCGGCACCGCCGGCGCCCGGCCGTCGCCCACGAGCTGGCCCTGTTCGTGCTCTTCAACGTCGTGGGAATGGTCATCGCCGTGGCCTGCCTGGGCTTCTCCCGCTACGCCCTCGGGCTGCACTCGCAGCTGGCGGACAACATCAGCGGCAACGGCGTGGGCCTCGTGCTCGGCACCCTGTTCCGCTTCTGGACCTACCGCACCATCGTCTTCCGCGGCGACGCCCTCACCCGGGTGGGCGGCAGCGGCAAGGGCCCCGGTGGGCGCGGCCGCCGGAAGCGCACCTCCTTGACCGAGCGCCGCAACGGTCAGAGGCCCGCCTCGGACAGGAACAGCGCGAAGATCACCGGCTGAGCCTGCACCAGCTCGAGGCGACCGCCGTTGGCCTCCGCGAGGTCACGGGCCAGGGCGAGCCCCAGCCCGGTGCTCGAGGCGCTGCTCACCGAGCGCTCGAAGATGTGCGGGGCGATGTCGGCCGGGACCCCGGGGCCCTGGTCGCTCACCTCGACGACCACGGACGGCCCGCTGCGCCGGGCGTGCAGGTCCACGGTGCCCCGCCCGTGGTCGAGGGAGTTCTCCAGCAGCGTCGACAGCATCTGCGAGAGGGCCACCGGTGTCGCCTGGACCCGCAGGCCGCGCTCGCCGTGGACGTAGACGCTGCGACGTGCCTGTTCGAAGGCCGGCTGCCACTCCCGCTGCAGCGCGGCGATCACCGAGTCCAGGGACACCGAGACCCCGGCGGTGTCACCACCCCGGCGGTTGCGCGTCAGCAGCTCGTCGACCACCCGGGTGAGCCGCTCGACCTGGTCGATGGCGATCCGGGCCTCCTCCCGCGCGACGTCGAGGTCGTCGGTGAGCGAGATCTCCTCCAGCCGCATCAGCAGGGCGGTCAACGGCGTGCGCAGCTGGTGCGAGGCGTCGGAGGCGAACTCCCGCTCCGCGGCCAGCGAGGAGTTCAGCTGGTGGGCGCTGCGCTCGAGCACCTGCGCGACGCGGTCGACCTCCTGCACCCCGGAGACCAGCGGCTGGAACCGCGACTCCCCCGCGCCGAGTCGCTCGGCCCGCTCGGCCAGCTCGCGCATCGGCTCGGAGAACCGGCGCGACTGCTTGGCCGCCAGCAGCACGCCCGCGAGAACCGCGACGACCGCGAAGACGGCGATCACCGCGAAGGCGACCATGGTCTGCGCGCGGACGCTGAGGCCGGACCCGTTGTCGACGTGGACGCCCGCGTCCCGGCTCAGGTGCAGACCCACCAGCGCCGCCATCGGCACCCCGATGATGACCACGGCCAGCACGACCGCCGTGACGGTCGAGCGGATGAGCCCGCGGCGCAAGCCTCAGCCCTGGTCGGACGACTCGAACCGGAAGCCGACCCCCCGCACGGTGGTGATGTAGCGCGGGGAGGTCGCGTCGTCGCCGAGCTTGCGGCGCAGCACCGAGATGTGCATGTCGAGCGTCTTGGTGGAGCCGAACCAGGCGGTCTCCCAGATCTCGCGCATCAGCTGCTCCCGCGGCACGACCTTGCCCTGCTCCCGCACCAGCACCCGCAGCAGGTCGAACTCCTTGGCCGTGAGCTGCAGCTCGTCGTCGTGGAAGTAGGCGCGCCGCGCCTCGGGGTCGATCCGGATGATCTCGCCGTCCCCACCGGTGTCACCGCTCTTGCGGCGCAGCAGCGCCCGCACCCGGGCGAGCAGCTCGGCCAGCCGGAACGGCTTGGTGACATAGTCGTCCGCGCCCGCGTCGAGCCCCACGACCGTGTCGACCTCGTCGGCGCGGGCGGTGAGGATGAGCACCGGCACGCTGCGCCCGTCGTTGCGGATCCGGCGACAGACCTCGAGACCGTCGACATAGGGCAGTCCCAGGTCGAGCAGCACCAGGTCGGGGTTCTCCTCGACCGCCTCGAGCGCCACCCGCCCGTCCGGGCACACGTCGACGTCGTAGCCCTCGCGCCGCAACGCACGGGCGAGCGGTTCGGAGATGGTGGGGTCGTCTTCGGCCAGGAGGACGCGGGTCATGGTGGGCATGCTAAGGGGTGCCACCTCTCTCAGCGGCCGGGCCACGCGGGACGACGCTTCTCGGCGAAGGCGCGCACGCCCTCTCGGCGGTCACCGGAGAAGGCGGTGGCGCGCCAGCAGGCGTCCTCCACCTCCAGGCCGGTGGCCAGATCGACGTCGGCGCCGAGCCGCATCGCGCGCTTGGCGTTGCGCAGCCCGACCGGCGAGTGCCCGGCGATCGTGCCGGCCAGCGCCAGTGCCCGATCCCGGGCGCTGCCCGCGGGCACGACCTCGTCGACCACCCCCAGCTCGCCCGCCTCCTGGGCGCCCAGCCGGCGTGCCGTGAAGATCATCGACGCGGCCCGGGACCAGCCGACGCGTCGCGTGAGCAGCTGGGTCCCGCCACCCCCCGGTATGACGCCCACGCTCACCTCGGGCAGCCCCACGACGGCCTCGGTCCCGGCGACGATGAGGTCGCAGGACAGGGCGATCTCCAGGCCGCCGCCCAGGGCGTAGCCCTCGACCACCGCGATGCTCGGCACCGGCAGCGCCAGCACTCCGCCGTAGGCAGCTCGCGCGACCGGACGCTGCTCCATCAGGTCGGCGTCGGTGAAGGAGTTGCGCTCCTTGAGGTCGGCACCGACACAGAACGCCTTCGGGCTGGTGCTCGTGACCACGACGCACCGCACCGTGTCGTCCGCGGCGAGCGCATCGGTCGCGGCGCCGATGGCGCGGGCCATGGCGGTGGACACCGCGTTCATCGCCGAGGGGCGGTTCAGCGCCAGCTCGGCGACGTGCCCTCCCTCGCCGTGCCGGGTGACACGCACCAGCTGCTCGTCGGGAGCCGGCTGCTCGCCGCTGTCCTGTGCCCCGGCCTGCTCGCCCTGGTCAGCCATCGTGGTCCTCCGTCACGTCGTCCCTTCCTGTGTCGTTCCCGTTCACGCTGTCTCGTTCCCGTCCTCGCCGTTCCCGTCCTCGCCGTGCCTGTCCACCGCGTTGTCCACGTCCGCGGCCGGCAGCGGCCCGGTCCGGCGCAGCGCCCACGAGCTCACCTCCCCGAGGCCGTCCAGCGGACGAGCCGGCAGCGGGCGCAACGCGAACGACGGGTTCGTCCCCAGCGCTGCGGCGATGCGCTCGTCGACGACCACCGACCCCGGGCGCGCCACCGACGTCAGCCGGCTCGCCCGGTTCACCGTAGTGCCGAAGACGTCCCCGAGGCGCGAGACGACCGGGCCGCACGCCATGCCGAGCCGGACCCGGGGCAGGATCTCGTCCCGCTCGACGGCGTCGACGAGCTCGGTGGCGATCAGCGCCGCCGCCCCGACATCGACCGTGGTGAAGAGCACCTCGTCGCCGAGGGTCTTGATGACCCGGCCCCCGCGCGCGGTCACCGTGTCCGAGGTGAGGATCTCGAACTGCTGCACCATCCGGCCGAGCTCGGCCTCGGTCAGCCCCCGGACCAGCGCCGTGAACGAGACCAGGTCGGCGAACCCGACGGCGCGCACGACGCCGGCGCCCGCCTCGGCCGGGGCCGAGTCGGCCAGCAGCCGGGACAGGGCCGCGCTGAGGTGCCGGCGCCAGGCATAGACCAGCAGCGGCTCGAGCTCGTCGGCCAGGTCGGCGACATAGGCGGCCACCTCCTCCGGTGTGGACCGTCCCGTGCCCGAGCGGTTGGCGAGCGCTTCCTCGACCAGCTGGGACTGCCAGACGGCCAGCCGGTCGGTGGTGCGCCCCATCGCGCGGGTGAGGCCGAGCGCGGTCGACTCGTCCAGCTCGCCGGCGCGCACCAGGCCCACGACCCGGCGCAACGCGCCCAGGTCGGCATCGGTGAAGACCCGGTCCCGCTCGCGGACGTTGGGGAACCCCAGCGCGTGCCAGAACCGGCGTGCCGCCAGCAGGGACACCGCCGCCCCCTGGCTGACCTCCCGGCGCCGCATGTGTCGGGGCGATCCGAGCAGCCGCGCCTCGAGGTCGTCCTTGAGCGACGCCGGCTCCCGCGGCTCGAGGCGCTCGACGTGGCCCTCGTCGCCGCCGGCGCCCCCGGGAGCCCCGCCGCGCGCCTCCGCCGGCCCGGCGTCGTCGCTCATCGGGCGGTTCCCGCTGCCTCGCTCATGCCCTCCGGGCGCACGTGCTCGACGTCACCGGCCGCGTGCGCCCGCCTCCCCTCTGGAGTGTCGACCACGAGCCGGCCCTCGTCGTCCACCTCGACCGCGCGCCCCCGGACCAGACCAGCGCCCGGCCGGTGGACGCGCACCTGTTGCCCGATCGTCAGGCAGGCCCGCCGGTATGCCGTGCGCACCCGTTCCAGCCCCGGCTCACCGGAGCGCCAGGCGTCGTAGCCGTCGAGCAGGTGCCGCAGGTAGGCCGCGAGCAGCTGCTCGCGGCTGGCCTCCGGCAACCCGCACAGGGCCAGCGACGTGGCGGTCGGCACGGGCAGCTCACCCCGGTCCTGGTCGACGTTGATGCCGGCGCCGCACACCGCCGCACTGCGGGCGGGGACCAGCTCGCAGAGCACCCCGCACAGCTTGCGCCACGGGGCGTCCGCTGCCGGGGTCTCCCGCGCGAGCAGGTCGTTGGGCCACTTGAGCGCGACCCGGTCGCCTAGCGCGGCCGATCCCGAGGGGACGGTGAGGGAGGCAACCGCCCGGTGCATCGCCATACCGGTCAGGAGCGGCAGCCAGCCGGGCTGGGAGGTGACCTCGTCGAGGGGCAGGACCACGGACACCGCGACCGAGGAGCGGGGCGGGGCCTCCCAGCGGCGCTGCAGCCGCCCGCGACCGGCGCGCTGGTGGTCGGCCACGACGACGCGCCACGGGCTCGGGTCCGCGAGCGCCTCGGCGTTGGTGGACCCGACGGACGCGTGGACCTCCACCAGCCACCGGCTCCCGGGACCCAGCGCGTCCCGCAGGGCGAGGGCGTCCACGGAGTCACGCATGGCCCTAAAGATAGGCTGCCGCGCATGACCGACGTTGTGCGCACTGACCCCGCAGACGCCGCCTCGTCCTCCACGTCGCCACCCGAGGTCGACCTCCGTACCACCGCCGGCCGGCTCGCCGACCTGCACCGGCGCAACGAGGAAGCCGTCCACGCCGGCTCGGCACGGGCGGTGGAGAAGCAGCACGCCAAGGGCAAGAAGACCGCGCGGGAACGCATCGAGCAGCTGCTCGACGAGGGCTCGTTCGTCGAGATGGACGAGCTCGCGCGACACCGGTCCACGAACTTCAGCCAGGCCAGCAACCGGCCGTACGGCGACGGCGTGGTCACCGGCTACGGCACGGTCGACGGCCGCCCGGTGGCGGTCTTCTCGCAGGACTTCACGGTGTTCGGCGGATCGCTCGGTGAGGTGTTCGGCGAGAAGATCGTCAAGGTCATGGACCTCGCCATGAAGATCGGCTGCCCGGTCGTGGGGATCAACGACTCCGGCGGCGCGCGGATCCAGGAGGGCGTGGTCGCGCTCGGCCTCTACGCCGAGATCTTCCGACGCAACGTGCACGCCTCCGGGGTGATCCCGCAGATCTCCCTCGTCCTCGGTCCGTGCGCCGGCGGCGCGGTCTACTCCCCCGCGATCACCGACTTCACGGTGATGGTCGACCAGACCTCGCACATGTTCATCACCGGGCCGGACGTGATCAAGACGGTGACCGGTGAGAGCGTCGGGTTCGAGGACCTCGGCGGGGCGCGGTCGCACAACACCAAGTCCGGTGTCGCGCACTACCTGGCCAGCGACGAGGACGACGCGATCGACTACGTGCGCCAGCTGCTGTCCTACCTGCCGTCGAACAACCTCGAGGACAGCCCCGTCTTCGAGGGGGAGGTCAGCGTCGAGGTGGACGAGGACGACGAGGTCCTCGACTCCTTCATCCCCGACTCCCCCAACATGCCCTACGACATGCACACGGTGATCGAGCACGTGCTCGACGACCAGGAGTTCTGCGAGGTGCAGGAGCTGTTCGCGCAGAACATCATCTGCGGCTTCGGCCGGGTCGACGGCCACTCGGTCGGAGTGGTCGCGAACCAACCGCTGCAGCTGGCGGGCACGCTCGACATCGACGCCTCGGAGAAGGCGGCGCGCTTCGTGCGCACCTGCGACGCGTTCAACATTCCCGTTCTGACCTTCGTCGACGTGCCCGGCTTCCTGCCCGGCACCGACCAGGAGTACGACGGCATCATCCGGCGCGGCGCCAAGCTGATCTACGCCTACGCGGAGGCCACCGTGCCGCTGATCACGGTGATCACCCGCAAGGCGTTCGGCGGCGCCTACGACGTCATGGGCTCCAAGCACCTGGGCGCGGACCTGAACTTCGCCTGGCCGACGGCGCAGATCGCCGTGATGGGCGCGCAGGGCGCCGTCAACATCCTGCACCGCAGGACGCTGGCCGCGATCGAGGGCGACGAGCAGCGCGAGGAGCGGCGGGCCGAGCTGACCGCCGAGTACGAGGACGCCCTGCTCAACCCGTATGTGGCGGCCGAGCGCGGGTATGTGGACGCCGTCATCATGCCGTCCGAGACCCGGCGCCACATCACGCGCGGCCTGCGCACGCTGCGCACGAAGCGGGAGCAGCTGCCGCCGAAGAAGCACGGCAACATCCCGCTGTGACAGGAGGCTTCGAGATGGCGCAGACCGCGTCCACGCCCACGTCCCCTTCGCCGTCGCCGTCGTTCCGGGTGGTGCGGGGCAACCCGACGCCCGAGGAACTGGCCGCGGCGCTGACCGTCGTGCAGGCACGCGCCGCGGCGACGGCCGCGGTCGAGGCACCGCCGCGGCGCGCGCCCGCGGCGTGGTCCGACCCGGCACGCACGGTGCCGGGCCGTGTCCCGCACCCCGGCCCCGGTGCCTGGCGCGCCGCCTTCTGGCCCGCCTGAGCGCCTGAGCCGGCCCCGGCGTCTGAGTATCCGTACTCAGGCGCCGCGGCGGTCCGGCGTCGGAGGATCGGACGCGTGCTGTGGTCCGATCCCGACGACGAGCCCCGCGAGGAGCTGCGCTCCGCACAGGAGATGCTGCGCCGCCTGGGCCGGCTGCTGGCCTTCGTCGTCCTGGCCGCGGGGCTGCTGGCCGCACTGCGCGGGCTACGCTGACGGGCATGACTTCGGATTCCGACTCTTCGACGGGCGCCGTGCGGCGGCTCGTGCTCGCCTCGCAGTCGCCGGCGCGGCTGGGGCTGCTGCGGCAGGCCGGTCTGGCGCCCGAGGTGATCGTCAGCGGGGTCGACGAGGACGCGATCAGCGCTCCCGCACCGGCCGAGTTGGCGCGGGTGCTGGCCGAGGCGAAGGCCCAGGCGGTCGCGGCGCGGCCGGAGGCCGCCGGCGCGCTCGTGCTGGGCTGCGACTCG
Source organism: Segeticoccus sp. (assembly GCF_035708005.1). Taxonomy (NCBI): domain Bacteria; kingdom Bacillati; phylum Actinomycetota; class Actinomycetes; order Micrococcales; family Intrasporangiaceae; genus Segeticoccus; species Segeticoccus sp. Next base: position 26,718 of record NZ_DASSTI010000042.1, read on the forward strand.
GTGCTGGAGCTGGACGGACGCGCCCTGGGCAAGCCGGTGGACGCGGAGGACGCCACCGCGCGCTGGAAGTCGATGCGCGGCCGCTCGGGCGTGCTGCAGACCGGGCACTGCCTCATCGACACGGATTCGGGTGACCGCCGGTCGGCGACCGCCGGCACGGTGGTGCGGTTCGGCGAGCCGAGCGACGCGGAGATCGCCGCCTACGTGGCCTCGGGCGAACCGCTGCACGTCGCGGGCGCGTTCACCCTGGACGGCCGCTCGGCGCCGTTCATCGACGGCATCGAGGGCGACCACGGCAACGTCATCGGGCTGTCGCTGCCGCTGCTGCGCCGGCTGCTGGGCGAACTGGGCGTCGGTGTCACGGACCTGTGGACGCCGGCGTCGGCCTGAGCACCTGCCGGAGCGGGGTCAGGACCTCCTGAGCCGGGACATCCAGCCGGTCAGCGCCGCCGAGGCGCGTCCGGGTTCCTGCTCCCGCGGGTCGGGACCGTAGGCGACCAGCGTGTAGACGAGCAGGGCGAGCACGATCATCATGAACAGGAAGGCGAGCCAGCCGACCAGACCGACCGTCGCGGCCCCCAGCACACCGTGCACGACGGCCGCGATGATCAGCACGACGCGCAGGAACGTGCCGGGTCCGCGGTCGCGTATCGCGGTGCGCAGCAGGGCGAAGGCGCACAGCAGCAGGAAGAGGCCGGCGAAGATCCCGCCGACGACCGAGCCCACCGACATCAGGTGCGGGTCGAGTCCGGCCAGCGACATGTTCTGGTCGTCCACGACCATGCTCAGGAACAGTTGGGCCGCCACGACACCGAACGCCTCGACCACCAGGACGACCGCCGCCAGAGCCGCCACGGGTCTGCGAGCCACCACGCCGCCCACCTACTTCTTCCTCGCCACCGGGAGTTCGTCTGTCATGCACCGCGCACGCTACTCAGCGGTATGAGGGCGGGCAAGACACGTACCGCGGCCGGATGACCGCCCGGGCAAAGTTTCCGCGCGCCGTTAGTGGAAGTCCTACAAAAATCACGCGCGACGCCGTCTCCCGGCCGACAGAGACCTTGACCACATCGCGGTTCTGCGGGTGGCGGCCCGAAGGCGGCGTAACGTGGAGCTGACAAGGGACGACGGGGGTTTCACCACCCTCGCCTCACACACCGTGTGGGCAAGCTCACGGCCGTGGGCGGCTCGGCGGGTGGTGTCGCCCATACCTAAACTCACCTTGTTTCAAGGAGGGAGTCATCGTGCGCAAGGTGCTCATCGCCAACCGCGGCGAGATCGCTGTCCGGGTAGCCCGAGCCTGCCGGGACGCGGGGATCGCGAGCGTGGCCGTCTATGCCGAGCCGGACCGGGACGCGGTACACGTCCGGGTGGCCGACGAGGCGTTCGCGTTGGGCGGTGACACTCCGGCAGCGAGCTACCTGGACATCGCCAAAGTGCTGAAGGCGGCCGCCGATTCCGGCGCCGACGCCGTCCACCCCGGGTACGGCTTCCTCTCGGAGAACGCCGATTTCGCGCAGGCCGTCCTCGACGCGGGACTGACGTGGATCGGCCCGCCGCCGCACGCCATCCGCGATCTGGGCGACAAGGTCTCCGCCCGGCACATCGCCCAGCGTGCCGGTGCGCCGCTGGTGGCGGGCACCAAGGACCCGGTCTCGGGCGCGGAGGAGGTCGTGGCCTTCGCACAGGAGCACGGGCTGCCGATCGCCATCAAGGCCGCTTTCGGCGGCGGCGGGCGCGGCCTGAAGGTGGCCCGCACGCTGGAGGAGGTCCCGGAGCTGTACGACTCGGCGGTGCGCGAGGCGGTGGCCGGCTTCGGCCGCGGCGAGTGCTTCGTGGAGCGCTACCTGGACCGCCCGCGGCACGTGGAGACGCAGTGCCTGGCCGACAAGCACGGCAACGTCGTGGTGGTCTCCACCCGCGACTGCTCGCTGCAGCGCCGGCACCAGAAGCTCGTCGAGGAGGCCCCGGCCCCGTTCCTGACCGAGGAGCAGGAGGCCGAGCTGTACCGGGCGTCGAAGGCCATTCTGAAGGAGTCCGGCTACGAGGGCGCCGGCACCTGCGAGTTCCTGGTCGGCCAGGACGGCACGATCTCCTTCCTGGAGGTCAACACCCGTCTGCAGGTGGAGCACCCGGTCACCGAGGAGGTCACCGGCATCGACCTGGTGCGGGAGATGTTCCGCATCGCCGACGGCGAGGAGCTGGGCTACGACGACCCGCCGCGCCGCGGTCACTCCTTCGAGTTCCGCATCAACGGCGAGGACCCGGGCCGCAACTTCCTGCCCGCCCCGGGCACGGTGACCACGTTCGCGCCGCCGACCGGCCCCGGCGTCCGGCTGGACGCGGGTGTGGAGTCCGGCAGCGTGATCGGCCCGGCGTGGGACTCGCTGCTGGCCAAGCTGGTCGTCACCGGCTCGACGCGGCAGCAGGCGCTTCAGCGGGCGTCGCGTGCGCTGGAGGAGTTCCGCGTCGACGGCATGGCGACCGCGATCCCCTTCCACCGCGTGGTGGTCAGGGACCCGGCGTTCGCGCCGGAGGTGCACGGACACGAGGGCGACCCGTTCACCATCCACACCCGGTGGATCGAGACGGAGTTCGTCAACGAGATCGAGCCGTTCGTCCCGGCCGGCGTGGGTGAGGAAGAGGACGAGGGCGGCCGCGAGACCGTCGTCGTGGAGGTCGGCGGCAAGCGGCTGGAGGTCTCGCTGCCCTCCTCGCTGGGCATGTCGCTGGCCCGCACCGCGGTCGAGGGCGGGGCGCGCAAGCCGCGCCGCAAGACGGGCAAGAAGTCCGCGTCGGCCGCCTCCGGCGACGCGCTGGCCTCGCCGATGCAGGGCACCATCGTGAAGGTCGCCGTCGAGGAGGGCCAGGAGGTCGCCGAGGGTGAACTCATCGTGGTGCTCGAGGCGATGAAGATGGAGCAGCCGCTGAACGCGCACCGCGCCGGCACCGTCAAGGGTCTGGCCGCCGAGGTCGGCGCCTCCCTGTCGGCCGGCACCGTCATCTGCGAGATCAAGGACTGACGCAGCACACCACGACGGCGGGGCGCCGCGGCCCGATGAGGCTGTGGCACCCCGCCGTCGTGGTGTTCGCTAGCGCTTGCGCGGTGCGAGGTCGGTGACCCGGCCCAACTGTCCGTGGTGATCCAGTGCCTGGGCCGCCGTGCCGCGCAACTGCGGCGGCATGGTGCGGCGCTGGCCGGGCAGCGGCGGCAGCCGGTGCTGCCGCTCGGCCCCCGTCCCGCCGCGCGGCGGTACCGGACCGCCGTGCCCGCCGTCGACGGGCGGTCCGTTCCCGGGGCCGGTGTGCACGCCGGCCAGCGACAGTTGCACGCCCTGGTCGGCCAGCGCCTGCAACTCGGTGGCGGCGCGGTCGTCGTGGGCGGGAGGCTCGTTGGTGACCAGGCGGGTCATCGCCTCCGGCGGCACCGTCTGGAACATGGTGTCCGTGCCGAGCTTGGTGTGGTCGGCCAGCACCACCACCTCGTTCGCCGCCTGCACGAGCGCGCGGTCGACGCTCGCGGAGAGCATGTTGGACGTGGACAGCCCGCGCTCGGCGGTCAGGCCGCTGCCGGAGACGAAGGCGCGGGAGACCCGCAGTCCCTGCAGGGATTGCTCCGCACCGCTGCCCACCAGCGCGTAGTCGGCGCCGCGCAGCGTGCCGCCCGTCATCACCACCTCGACGCGGTTGGCGTGCGCCAGAGCCTGCGCGACGAGCAGGGAGTTGGTGACCACGGTCAACCCGGGGACCCGCGCCAGGCGGCGCGCCAGCTCCTGCGTGGTCGTTCCGGCGCCGACGACGACGGCCTCGCCCTCCTCGACCAGGCCGGCGGCGAGGTCGGCGATGGCGGTCTTCTCGGCCGCCGCGGCCAGCGACTTCTGCGGGAAGCCCGCCTCCCGGGTGAGACCGCCGGGCAGCACCGCGCCGCCGTGCCGGCGGTCGAGCAGGCCCTCGCCCTCCAGGGCCCGCACATCACGCCTGACGGTCACTTCCGAGGTCTGGACGACACGGGCGAGCTCCCGGAGCGACACGGCTCCGTTGGCGCGCACCATTTCAAGGATCAGTTGGCGACGTTCTGCAGCGAACACGAAACTGACAGTAACCCGGCGACTGCTCGCTTACACGAATATGCGGCGATTTTCGGAACTCGCCCGCATCTGGCACCACATTGTGCTATTGACGGGCGAACAGACGGGTGATCCGACGTAGCGTCGTCCGCCCGTCAGCGGGGGCACCTCCCCGGCCCGCAGGCCAAAGGGAGACGCGATCCCGCAGACTGGACGGCGGAGAACCCGTCTAGACTTCGTCGGCCGCCTTGCGGGTCTGCAGCT
>NZ_DASSTI010000043.1:0-50711 GCF_035708005.1 Segeticoccus sp.
CGGGCGCGCGAGGAGTAGTGCCGGCCAGGCAACGTCAGGAGGGTCCGTGAGCGTCAGCACCGAGGCACGGACCCGGAGCGGCCCCCGCGCTGCGTCGACCGGGTTCGGGGCGTGGCTGGCCTCGGCACGCCGCACCATGGAGCGCCCGCTGACGCCCTACTACGTGCTGCTCGGCGCCTCCGGCCTGCTGCTCGCCATCGGTCTGATCATGGTGCTCAGCGCCTCGAGCGTGGACGCCTACAAGGCCTACGGCAGCAGCTACTACTGGGTGATCCGACAGGCGATCTGGGTCGGCATCGCGATCCCGCTCGCCTGGCTGGCCACCCGCCTGCCCAAGCGCCTCATCCGCCTCGCCTCCTGGCCGACGCTGGTGGCGTCGGTCGTCATGCTCGCGCTGACCCAGGTTCCCGGGCTCGGCGTGGCGGTCAACGGCAACCAGAACTGGCTGGCCCTGGGCCCCTTCCAGCTGCAGCCGTCGGAGCTGGCGAAGTTCGCCCTGGTGCTGTGGTGCGCCGACGTCTACGCGCGCAAGGACCGGCTGCTCGACTCCTGGCGCCACATGCTGCTGCCGGTCGTCCCGGTGATCGGCCTGATCGCGGTGCTCGTGCTCGCCGGGGGCGACCTCGGCACCGCCCTGGTGATCTTCGCGATCGCGCTGGGCATGCTCTGGGTCGTCGGCGTGCCGGTGCGGCTCTTCGTCGCCGCGGTGAGCGTGGTCAGCGTCGCCGCCCTCTTCCTCGCCGCCAGCAGCCCGGAGCGGCTCACCCGCATCACCTCCTTCGTCAACCCCTTCAAGGACTTCCAGGGCTCCGGCTGGCAGGCCGCCCACGGGCTGCTGGGCATGGCCAGCGGCGGCGTCCTCGGGAAGGGCATCGGCGCGAGCCAGCAGAAGTGGGGCAACCTGCCCTACCCCCACACCGACTTCATCTTCGCCGTCCTCGGCGAGGAGCTGGGCCTCGTCGGCACGCTGCTCGTCCTGGTGCTGTTCCTGGCCATCACCTGGGCCGGGCTGCGGGTGGCCATGACCACGCAGGACCTCTTCGTGCGCTATGCCTCGGCAGGCGTCATCCTGTGGCTGATGGCCCACGTCATGATCAACATCGGCATGGTGCTCGCGCTCCTCCCGGTCATCGGCATCCCGCTGCCACTGGTCTCCTATGGCGGCTCCTCGCTGGTGCCCGAGCTCGTGGCACTCGGACTCGTCATCGGCTTCGCCCGCTCCGAGCCGGCGGCCGCGGACGCCCTGCGCGACCGCAGGCGCGGCCGCGCCACCGGTGTCAACGCGCGCACGGGACGGGGTCGATGACCCGGGTCCTCCTCGCCGGTGGCGGCTCCGCCGGGCACACCTCGCCGCTGCTGGCCACCGCCGACGCGCTGCGTCGCCTCCGGCCGGACGTCGAGATCACCGCCCTGGGGACCGCCCGCGGGCTCGAGACGCGGGTGGTGCCCGCCGCGGGCTATCCCCTGGAGCTGGTGCCCCCGGTGCCGCTGCCGCGTCGTCCGGGCGCGGAGCTGCTGCGGACCCCCGGCCGGCTGGCCGGTGCGTTCCGCGCGACGCTCGCGGTGCTCGACCGGGTCCGCCCCGACGTGGTGGTCGGCTTCGGCGGCTACGTGTCGGTCCCGGCCTACCTCGCCGGTCGGCGGCGCGGCCTGCCGCTGGTCGTGCACGAGGGCAACGCCCTGCCCGGCATCGCCAACAAGGTCGGGGCCCGGCTGACCCGTCACGTGGCCACCAGCTTCCCGGGCACCCGGCTGCCGCACGCCCGCTACCTCGGACTGCCGGTGCGCCGGATGATCTCGACGCTCGACCGCGGGGCGCTGCGGGCCGAGGGCCGGGCGGCCTTCGGCCTCGACCCGCAGCTGCCCACGCTGCTCGTCACCGGGGGGTCCCAGGGCGCGCGGCGGCTCAACGAGTCGGTCGCCGCGGCCGCCGAGGCGTTCGCGGCGGCCCAGGTCCAGGTCCTGCACGTCGTGGGACCGACCGGTCAGGCCGTGCCGCAGCGGGGCCAGGGCGGGCCGCCGTACGTCGTGGTCGACTATGTCGACCGGATGGACCTCGCCTACGCCGCCGCCGACGCGGTGCTGTGCCGGGCCGGCAGCAACACCGTCACCGAGGTCTCCGGGGTGGGCCTGCCCGCCGTCTACGTGCCGCTGCCCCACGGCAACGGCGAGCAGGCGCTCAACGCCCGACCGGTCATCGACGCCGGTGGTGGGCTGCTGGTCGCCGACGCGGACCTCACCCCGGCCTGGGTGGGCTCCCACGTGCCTGCGCTGCTGCGCGACGCGGCGCGGCTCGCCGCGATGTCGCGAGCGGCCACCGCCGTCGTGCCGCTGGACGCCGACGAGAAGCTCGCCGCGATGGTCCTCGAGGCAGCCGGGCAGGGGGTGCCGGGATGAGGGTCCCCGTGCCGCCGGTCCTGCTGCCCGCCGAGGAGCTCGGCCGGGTCCACTTCGTCGGCATCGGCGGGGCCGGACTGTCCGGCATCGCCCGCATCATGCTGGCCCGCGGGATCGGCGTCTCCGGCAGCGACGCGCACGACTCGGCGGTGCTGGACGCGCTGCGCGCGCTCGGCGCCACCTGCTACGCCGGGCACGACGCCGCCCACGTGCGCGGCGCCGACACAGTGGTGGTCTCCACCGCGGTGCGCGCGGACAACCCCGAGGTGCTCGAGGCCACCCGGCTCGGCCTGCGCCTGCTCCCCAGGTCGGCCGCGCTGGAGTCGGTGATGCAGGGACGGCGGGTGCTCGCGGTCGCCGGCACCCACGGCAAGACGACCACCACCTCGCTGCTCACCGTCGCCCTGCAGCACTGCGGCGCCGACCCCTCCTTCGCCATCGGCGGCGAGCTCACCGGCGCCGGCGTCAACGCCCACGACGGCAGCGGGGAGCTCTTCGTCGCCGAGGCCGACGAGAGCGACGGCGCCTTCCTCGTCTACTCGCCCGTGGTGGCCCTGGTCACCAACGTCGAGGCCGACCACCTCGACAACTACGGCACCGAGGAGGCCTACCGCGCCGCGTTCGACGGCTTCCTCGGCCGCATCAGGCCGGGCGGCCTCCTCGTCGCCTGCGTCGACGACCCCGGGGCCGCGGCGCTCGCCCGCACGGCGATGGCCCGCGGGATCGACGTGGTCACCGTGGGGGAGAGTCCCGAGGCCGCCCTGCGCGCCGAGGAGCTGCGGCTGCACGGCGGCCGGTCGTCGTGCACGGTCACCGAGGGCGGCCGTGCGCTGGGCACCCTGGAGCTGCAGCTGCCCGGCCGCCACTACCTGCTCGACGCCCTCGTCGCGCTCGCGTGCGGCCTGCGGCTGGGCTTCGGCTTCGCCGACCTGACCGCAGGGCTCGGCGGCTACACCGGCACCCGGCGACGCATGGAGGCCAAGGGCGAGGCGGCCGGGGTGCGCGTCTTCGACAGCTACGCCCACCACCCCCGGGAGATCGCCGGCGACCTCGAGGCCGCGCGCGCCCTCGCGGGCGACGGCCGGGTCGTGGTCGCCTTCCAGCCCCACATGGTCTCCCGCACCCGGATCTTCGCCACCGAGATGGGCCGCGCGCTGGGCGCCGCCGACGAGGTGGTGGTGATGGACGTCTACGTCGCCCGTGAGGAGCCCGACCCGGCGGTGACCGGCGCGCTGGTCGCCGACGCCGTCCCGCTGCCGCCCGAGCACGTCGTCTACGAGCCGTCCTGGCCGGCGACCGCGGCCCACCTGGTCGCCCGCGCCCGGCCGGGGGACCTCGTGCTCACCCTGGGGGCCGGTGACGTCACCCTGCTCGGGCCCGAGGTCCTGGCCATGCTCCGCGAGCGGGAGCGATCGTGACCATGACCCGGGAGGACACCGTCAGGCTCGCGCGCGAGGACTTCCGCAAGCGCCGGCGCTCGCGGTGGCTGCGCCGGCTGCGGCCGTGGCTGCTGCTCCTGGTGGTGCTGGGGGTGCTGGCCACCTGCTGCTACGCGGTGTTCTTCTCCTCCTGGCTGGCCGCCCGGCAGGTGCGGGTCGCGGGGCTCGACGGGCTCTCCCGGTCGCGGGTGGTGGCCACGGCACGAGTGCCGCTGGGTACGCCGCTGGCGCGGGTCGACCTCGGCGCCGTGCGCGCCCGCGTGGCGCGGATCCCCTCGGTGCGCGCCGTGGACGTGTCGCGCAGCTGGCCGCACACCGTCCGCATCGCCGTCACCGAGCGGGTCCCGGTGGCCGTGATCGACCGAGGCCACGGCCTGCAGGCGCTCGATCGCGCCGGCGTCACCTTCGGCCACTTCTCCCACCCACCGGCCGGCCTGCCGCTCGTGCGGAGCTCCTCCGGAGCGCGTGCCGACGCGCTGGCCGAGGCGGGCAAGGTGGCCGCCTCGCTGCCGCCGGAGGTGCTGCGGCGGGTGGACCACGTCGACGTGGCCACGGTGGACCGCATCGAGCTGCGCCTCCACGACGGCCGGACCGTGATGTGGGGGAGTGCCGCGCAGTCGGCGGCCAAGGCCGAGGTGCTCGACGTCCTACTGCGCCGCCGCCACGTGCAGCTGATCGACGTCAGCGTGCCCGGGCGGCCGACCACCCGCTGACGAGGGGCGCCCGGCGGGGCCGATCCTCCCGGGCGATCTCCTTCTTTCGGTGCTCGTGGGCGTGTCGGCAGCGATCTGCCGCGGGGCTTGCCTACGTTGTTCTCACAACCTCAGGTTGACATAACATTAACCCTCTACTTCAGGGTTAGGGTTCTTCAACCGGAGGGGCTTCCCCGCAGGACAGCAGCGCACGTCCGCAGCACCAGACCAGGCAACCAACCCAGCGAGAGGCACCCGCCGTGGCAGCACCACAGAACTACCTGGCCGTCATCAAGGTCGTGGGCATCGGTGGAGGCGGCGTCAACGCCGTCAACCGGATGATCGAGGTCGGCCTCAAGGGCGTCGAGTTCATCGCCATCAACACCGACGCCCAGGCGCTCCTGATGAGCGACGCCGACGTCAAGCTCGACATCGGACGCGAGCTCACGCGCGGGCTGGGGGCCGGCGCGAACCCCGACGTGGGCTGCAAGGCGGCCGAGGACCACGCCGACGAGATCGAGGAGGTGCTCAAGGGCGCCGACATGGTCTTCGTCACCGCCGGCGAGGGTGGTGGCACCGGCACCGGCGGCGCTCCGGTCGTGGCCAAGATCGCCCGTTCGCTCGGCGCGCTCACCATCGGTGTGGTCACCCGCCCGTTCGCCTTCGAGGGGCGCCGCCGGGCCGGCTCGGCCGAGGACGGCATCTCCACGCTGCGCGAGGAGGTCGACACCCTCATCGTGATCCCGAACGACAAGCTGCTGTCGATCTCCGACCGCAATGTCTCCATGCTCGACGCCTTCAAGCAGGCCGACCAGGTGCTCCTGCAGGGCGTCTCGGGCATCACCGACCTGATCACCACCCCGGGCCTGATCAACCTCGACTTCGCCGACGTCAAGTCGGTGATGTCCAACGCCGGCTCGGCGCTGATGGGCATCGGCTCCGCGCGCGGCGAGAACCGCGCCGTCGAGGCGGCCGAGCTCGCGGTCTCCAGCCCGCTGCTGGAGGAGTCGATCGACGGCGCCCAGGGCGTGCTGCTCTCCATCGCGGGGGGCTCCGACCTCGGCCTGTTCGAGATAAACGAGGCCGCCGCGATGGTCGCCGACGCCGTGCACAACGAGGCCAACATCATCTTCGGCGCCACCATCGACGACGCGCTCGGCGACGAGGTGCGGGTCACCGTGATCGCCGCCGGCTTCGAGGGCGGTCGCCCCAAGCGCCGGGACGAGGGCACCGGCATGCGGCGCAACGCGGCGGCCACCCCGCAGCAGAGCCAGGAGGAGACCCGGGCGGCGGCCCGGGCGGTCGCCGAGCAGCGCCGCAGCGAGCCCTCGGCCCCGGTCCGCGAGCCCGTCCCGGTGGGCGCCCAGCGTCCGTCGTCCCAGCAGGGTCACCAGTCCGGCCAGCAGTCCGGCCAGCAGCAGGGCCACCAGCCGGGCCAGCAGGGCCACCAGCCGGCGCAGCCCCCGCGGCAGCAGCGCAAGGTGGACTTCGACGACGACCTCGACGTCCCCGACTTCCTCAAGTAGGCACCCGGCGCTGGTGTACGCCTTCCGTGCGACCGTCGGCCCCGTCGACCTGGCCTTCACCGACCGGTACGACGGGGTCAGCGGCGTCCCCTTCGACTCCCTGGACCTCGCCCTCGAGGGTCGTGGTGACTCCGCCGAGCGGGCGCAGAACCTGCAGATCGTGCTGCGCGACTTCGCCCCGGACGTCGCCGCCCTGCCCGACGCGGCGCGGCGCACGCCGGCGATGCGCCAGGTGCACGGCGCTGCCGTCCGGGTGGTGCGCGAGGTGGCGGACGACGGACCCGGCTCGGAGGTGCCCGAGGCCGACGCCATGGTCACGGCGCTGCCCGACGTGGTGCTGCTCGTGCGGGCCGCCGACTGCGTGCCGGTCGTGCTCGCCGACCCCGACGCCGGCGTCGTCGGAGTGGCCCACGCCGGCCGCCGGGGTGTGGAAGGCGGCGTCGTCCCCTCCGCGGTCGAGCAGATGCGCGACCTCGGTGCCCGCGAGCTGACCGCCTGGATCGGTCCGCACATCTGCGGGGCCTGCTACGAGGTGCCCGCCGCGATGCAGGCCGAGGTGGCTGCCGTGGTGCCCGAGACGGCCAGCACGACCAGCTGGGGCACGCCGGCCCTCGACCTCGGCGCGGGCGTGCGTGCCCAGCTGGTCGCGGCCGGTGCCACCGTCCGCGACGTCTCCCGCTGCACCCGCGAGGACGCCGGCCTCTACTCCTACCGCCGCGACGGTGAGCGGGCCGGTCGGCTCGCCGGCCTGGTGCGGGTGCGGCGATGAGCGCGCCGGCGGCCGACCGGCGCCAGGAGCTCGCCGCCAACCTCGCCGCCGTCCGGGAGCGGATCGCCGGTGCCTGCGCCGCCGCAGGGCGCGACCCCGCGGAGGTCACGCTGGTGGTGGTGACCAAGTTCTTCCCGGCCGACGACGTGCGGCTGCTGGCCGACCTCGGCGTGCGGCACGTCGGGGAGAACCGCCACCAGGAGGCGGAGGCGAAGGTCGCGGCGTGCGCCGACCTGCCGCTGGAGTGGCACTTCATCGGCACGTTGCAGAGCAACAAGGCCGCCGCCGTCGCCGGCTACGCCGACGTGGTGGAGTCCGTCGACCGGGCCAAGCTGCTCTCGGGCCTCGCCCGGGGGGCTCACGAGCGCGGACGACCCCTGGACTGCCTGGTGCAGGTCAGCCTCGACGACGCCGCCGGGCGCGGGGGCGCCCCGGTGGACGAGGTGGTGCCGTTGGCCGGGCGACTGCGGGAGACGGAGGGGCTCCGGCTGCGCGGCGTGATGGCGGTCGCTCCGCTCGGCGCCCCGCCGCTGCCCGCCTTCGAGCGGCTGCAGGAGGTGGCGGCCGCCGTACGCTCCCTCGACCCGGGGGCGAGCTGGATCTCCGCGGGGATGAGCGCCGACCTGGAGGACGCCGTGCGCTGCGGTGCGACACACGTGCGCATCGGCTCGGCGGTGCTCGGTCCGAGGCCCGTGATCAAGTAGTGTCCGAAACCGTGAAGGAGTGCTCGATGAGAGCCCAACGACGAGCAGGGGAAGAGACATCATGAGCGGCGCGATGCGGAAGATGGGCGTCTACCTCGGTCTGCTCGAGGACGCGGACGGCGAGTACGCCGACGCCGACGTGGACTACGACGAGCCTGCCCGCCGGCCGGAGGCCGAGCCGGCCCGCCCGATCGCCAACCTGTCCGAGCGGCGCCGTCCGGCCAGTGCCCCCGCCCCGCGTCCCGCTCCCGCGGTGGCGCCGCTGTCGCGGATCACCACGCTGCACCCGCGCACCTACAACGAGGCCCGGGTGGTGGGGGAGAACTTCCGCGACGGGGTCCCGGTCATCATGAACCTCTCCGAGATGGACGACGGCGACGCCAAGCGGCTCGTCGACTTCGCCGCCGGGCTGGTCTTCTCCGTGCGTGGCACCATCGAGCGTGTGACCAACAAGGTGTTCCTGCTCTCGCCGCCCAACGTGACCGTCGGCGCGGAGGAGAAGCAGCGCATCGCCGAAGGTGGCTTCTTCAACCAGAGCTGAGTTCTCGTGAACCCTGTCGGCCAGGTCATCGAGCTGGTCCTGTGGATCTTCATCGTGCTGCTCCTGGTCCGGTTCGTCGTCGACTGGATCCAGGTGTTCGCCCGGTCGTGGACCCCCAAGGGACCGCTGCTGGTCGTCCTCGAGGCCGTCTACACGGTCACCGACCCGCCGATCAAGGCCTTCCGCAAGATCCTGCCTCCCCTCCGGCTCGGGGGCATGATGCTCGACCTGAGCTTCCTCGCGGTGATGCTGGTGTGCTACCTGCTGCTCTACCTCAACCGGATGATCTGGGCCTCGATCGGCTGACGCGCGGACCACGGGCTATTGTTCAATCCGCACATCTGACAAGTCTTCTCAATCAGGGATGGGTGAGGTCATGCCGCTGACGCCTGAGGACGTGAGCAACAAGCGCTTTACGCCCGTGCGGCTCCGCGAGGGGTACGACATGGGCGAGGTCGACCAGTTCCTCGACGAGGTGGAGTCCGAGCTCGAGCGCCTCTACGCCGAGAACGACGACCTGCGCAGCAAGCTCGCGGCGGCCCAGCAGGGCGGCGCACCCGCACCCGCGGCACCCGAGCCGGTGGTCGAGAAGGCTCCGGAGAAGGCCCCGGAGCCCGCCCCGCAGGCGCCCGCTGCCGCGGCGGCACCGGCGACCCAGGAGATCAGGGTCACCACGGTCGGCGAGGCCTCGAGCGCGGCTGCGCGCCTGCTCGAGATGGCCACCCACAACGCCGACCAGCTCGTGGCGGAGGCCAAGGACGAGGCCGACAAGATCGTCGGCGCCGCCCGCACCAAGGCCGAGCGCCTCGAGACCGAGAGCAAGACCCGGGCGGACCGGATGGAGTCCGACGCCCGCACGCGCGCCCAGATGCTCGACTCCGAGACCGAGGCCCGGCGCAAGGAGCTCTTCGGAGACCTCGACAAGGAGAAGGAGCGCCTCGACACCGACATCGAGAACCTGCGGGCCTTCGAGCGCGAGTACCGCTCCCGCCTGAAGAGCTACTTCACCCAGCAGCTCGAGGCCCTCGAGACCGGCGGCGACCTCTCCTCGGGGCAGCCCGGCGAGACCGCGGCCGCCGGACCCAAGCGACTGAAGTCGATCCTCGGTGAGGGCGAGGACAGCCAGGCCCGCAGCTGAGACGGGCTGAACCCGCACGACACCCGCCCTCGGGGGCGGGTATCGTTGCGCACACCGGCGTTCGAGCCGTCATCAGCGGCGAGCCTCCGGAAGAACAGCCGAGGTGGGCACCCCACCGAGGCCCAGTAGAACCGGACGGGTAGGCCCGTCACAGCCGTCAACGAGCGGTCGTGTCCTCCGGGACGCGACAAGCGGGGTGGTACCGCGGCAGTCCTGCCGTCCTCGCGGAGTGGGCAAGCCATCGCACCGCCGTACCCCCGCAGGAGCCAAGCCGTGACCTACCCCAAGGCCTCCACCGACCCCGAGCAGTCCTCGGTGCCGCCCTCTCCCCGCTTCCCCGAGCTCGAGGAGCGGGTGCTGGAGTACTGGGCCAAGGACGACACCTTCCGGGCGAGCGTGGAGCAGCGCCCGGCGGGCGAGGACGGCGCCAACGAGTTCGTCTTCTACGACGGCCCCCCGTTCGCCAACGGGCTGCCGCACTACGGCCACCTGCTCACCGGCTACGTCAAGGACCTGATCCCGCGCTACCAGACGATGCGCGGACACCGGGTGGAGCGGCGGTTCGGCTGGGACACCCACGGTCTCCCGGCCGAGCTCGAGGCGATGGCGCAGCTGGGCATCAAGACCAAGGACGAGATCCTCGACCTCGGCATCGAGGCGTTCAACGCCAAGTGCCGCGAGTCGGTGCTGAAGTACACCGACGAGTGGCGCGACTACGTCACCCGCCAGGCCCGCTGGGTGGACTTCGACCACGACTACAAGACGCTCAACCCGGACTACATGGAGAGCGTCATCTGGGCCTTCAAGCAGCTCTACGACAAGGGCCTGGTCTACGAGGGCTTCCGGGTGCTGCCCTACTGCTGGAACGACCAGACGCCGCTGTCCAACCACGAGCTGCGGATGGACGAGGACGTCTACCAGGTCCGTCAGGACCCCGCGGTCACGGTGGGGGTGCGCCTGGAGACCGGCGAGCTCGCGCTCGTCTGGACCACGACGCCGTGGACCCTGCCGGCCAACCTGCTGGTGATGGTCGGCGAGGACATCGACTACGTGGTCGTCGAGAAGGACGACGAGCGCTACGTGATCGCCGAGGCGCGGCTGTCGTCGTACGCCCGCGAGCTCGGGGAGGACCCGGTCGTCGTCGAGCGGCTCACCGGCAGCGACCTCGTCGGCCGCCGCTACACCCCGCCCTTCGGCTACTACGCCGGTCACGAGCGCGCCTTCCGCGTGGTCGCCGCCGACTTCGTCACCACCACCGACGGCACCGGCCTGGTCCACACCGCGGGTGCCTTCGGTGAGGACGACCAGGTGGTCACCGAGCGCGAGGGCGTGGAGTCGGTGATGCCGGTCGGACCCGACGGGCGGTTCACCGCGCCGGTGCAGGAGTACGCCGGGATGCTGGTCTTCGACGCCAACCTGGCCATCATCGAGGACCTCAAGCAGGCCACCCGGACGCCCGACGCCCAGGTCGCCTCGGTCAGCCCGGGCACCGTGCTGCTGCGCCGGGAGAGCTACGACCACTCCTACCCGCACTGCTGGCGCTGCCGTCAGCCGCTGATCTACAAGGGCGTCTCGTCCTGGTTCGTCCAGGTCACGGCCATCAAGGACCGGATGCTCGCGCTCAACGAGCAGATCCGCTGGGTGCCCGAGCACATCCAGCACGGCCAGTTCGGCAAGTGGCTGGAGAACGCCCGGGACTGGTCGATCTCGCGCAACCGCTTCTGGGGGTCACCGATCCCGGTGTGGAGGTCCGACGACCCCGCCTACCCCCGCATCGACGTCTACGGCTCCTTCGAGGAGCTCGAGCGCGACTTCGGTGTGCCGGTCACCGACCTGCACCGGCCCGCGATCGACCGGCTGACCCGGCCCAACCCCGACGACCCGACCGGCAGGTCGACCATGCGCCGGGTCGAGGACGTCCTCGACGTCTGGTTCGACTCCGGATCGATGAGCTTCGCCCAGGTGCACTACCCGTTCGAGAACGCCGACTGGTTCGAGCACCACTTCCCGGGTGACTTCATCGTCGAGTACATCGGCCAGACCCGCGGGTGGTTCTACACCCTGCACATCCTCGCCTCGGCGCTCTTCGACCGGCCCGCCTTCTCGACCTGCGTCAGCCACGGCATCGTCCTGGGCAGCGACGGGCAGAAGATGAGCAAGTCGCTGCGCAACTACCCCGACGTGCGCGAGGTCTTCGACCGCGACGGGGCCGACGCGATGCGCTGGTTCCTCATGCAGAGCCCGATCCTGCGTGGCGGCAACCTCATCGTCACCGAGCAGGGCATCCGCGACGGCGTCCGCCAGGTGATCATCCCGCTGTGGAACACGTGGTACTTCTTCAGCCTCTACGCCAACGCCATGGCCGACGGCTCGGGGTACGACGCCACCTTCCGCACCGACTCCACCGACGTGCTCGACCGCTACATCCTCGCCAAGACGCGGCAGTACGTCACCGCGATGACCGACCAGCTCGACAACTACGAGGTGGCGAACGCGTGCGACTCGACGCGCGCCTTCCTCGACGTGCTCACCAACTGGTACGTCCGCCGCTCGCGGGAGCGCTTCTGGGCCACCGGCGGCGGCGACGAGGGGGCGGCGCGCGAGGCCTTCGACACGCTGGCCACCGTGCTGGAGGTGCTCTGCCGGGCCACCGCCCCGCTGCTGCCGCTGACCACCGAGGAGATCTGGCGTGGGCTCACCGGCGGGCGGTCGGTGCACCTGGCCGACTGGCCCGCGGCGGACGCGCTGCCGGCGGACGACGCGCTGGTCACCGCGATGGACCAGGTGCGGGACGTCTGCTCGGCCGCGTCGGCGCTGCGCAAGGCGGGACAGCTGCGCACCCGACTGCCGCTGCGCGAGCTCACCGTCGTCCTGCCCGGCGCCGCGGGTCTCGAGCCGCTGGTCGATCTCGTCGCCTCGGAGGTGAACGTCAAGCAGGTCCGGCTGGTCGACATCGACGACCCCGAGGCCGCCCGCTTCGGGGTGACCCAGCGGCTGACCGTCAATGCCCGCGCGGCCGGTCCCCGGCTCGGCAAGGACGTCCAGGCGGCCATCCGGGGCGCCAAGGGCGGTGACTGGTCGGTGGGCGACGACGGGATCGTGGTGGCCGGGGGGCATGCCCTCCTCGAGGGCGAGTACACCCTCGAAACCGTCGCCGGGGACAGCGCCGGCGGCACCACCGCCACCGGGATGCTGCCGGGCAGTGGCTTCGTGGTGCTCGACACCGAGGTGACTCCCGAGCTGGCCGCGGAGGGGCTGGCCCGCGACGTGGTCCGGGCCGTGCAGCAGGCGCGCCGCGACGCCGGGCTCGACGTGAGCGACCGGATCAGCCTGGTCCTCGGCTGCTCGGCCGCCGTGGCCGGCGCCGTCCGGGCGCACGAGGAGCTCGTGACCGGGGAGACCCTGGCGCTCGCGGTCGAGCTGGCCGACGACGCCGGGGGTGAGCCTGTGGAGCTCGCCGACGGCGAGCGGGTGACCCTGCGGGTGAGCCGGGCCTGAGACGGCTGTCGGGAGGAGTTCTGCGAGCTTCTGCCGGCGCGCCGGAGGAGCAGGTTGAGTCCGGTAGGCCTTGGTTCTATCCTCGCGCCACCTGACCATGACGTCGGTCATCGGTCGAGAACCGGAATTGGGGACCCTGGCCATGGCAACCTCGAGTCGACGCTCCCTCGTGAGCCGGGCGGGAGCCGCCGCCCGCAAGGTGGTCGCGCGCAAGCCGTCCCAGGCCTCCGCCGCCAGCAAGACCACGGGCAAGACCACCACGAAGGGGAGCACGAGCGCGACGAAGCCGGCCAGCTCCCCGAAGAAGGCCGCCAAGGCGCCGGCGACGAAGGCCTCCGCGGCCAAGGCGTCCGCGGCCAAGGCGTCCGCGGCCAAGGCGTCCGCGGCCAAGGCGTCCGCGACCAAGGCGTCCGCGACCAAGGCGTCCGCGACCAATGCGTCGACGAAGGCAGCGGCGAAGAAGACCCCGACGAAGAAGGCCCCGGCCACCAAGACAGCCGCGAAGAAGGCCCCCGCGAAGAAGGCCCCCGCGAAGAAGGCCCCCGCGAAGAAGGCCCCCGCGAAGCAGGCCCCCGCGAAGAAGGCCCCCGCGAAGAAGGCCCCCGCGAAGCAGCCGGCCGCCGCGAAGAAGTCGACGGACAAGAAGGCGACGGAGCAGAAGACGGCCACGAAGAAGACGGCCGCGAAGAAGCCAGCCGAGAAGTCGGTGTCGAAGAAGACGACGCAGAAGGCCGCGGCGAAGGGGCCGGCGAAGGGGCCGGCGAAGGAGGCGGCCGTGAAGAAGGCGCCGGTCAAGAAGGCGCCCGCGAAGAAGGCGCCCGTGAAGAAGGCGGCCGCGGCGACCAAGACCTCGGCCAAGGCCGTCACCAAGGCGCCGGTGGAGCAGCTCGTCGTCCGCGAGGAGGAGGAGCCCTGGACCAAGGCGGAGCTCGCCGAGGTGCAGGCGCAGCTGCAGGCCGACGTCACCCGGCTCACCGACGAGCTGGAGCTCGCCGAGGAGGACCTGGCCGGGCTGATGCGCAGCTCCGGCGAGGGCGCCGGCAACGACCAGGCCGACGTCGGGGCGGCGTCGTTCGAGCGTGACCAGGAGCTCACCATCGCCAACAACGCGCGCGACATGCTGATGCAGTCCCGGCACGCCCTCGACCGGATCGCCGACGGCAGCTATGGGATCTGCGAGGTCTGCGGAGGGCCGATCGGCAAGAACCGGTTGATGGTTTTCCCGCGTGCGACAATGTGCCTGTCATGCAAGCAGCGCGAGGAGCGTCGCTGACCAGCGACCGCACGGATCCCGGGTGCAGCACCCCGCCGGCTCGCCGGGCCTCCCGCGCTTCGTCGCTCACCCTGGTCGGCCTGCTCGCCGCCGCCGGGCTGGCCCTGGACCAGTGGACCAAGCACCTGGCGGTGCAGCACCTCGCCGACCACGGGATCTCGCTCGCGGGCGGTCTGCTGCGGCTGACGCTCGCCCGCAACCCCGGGGCCGCCTTCAGCACCGGCACGTCCTACACGCCGGTGATCAGCCTGATCGCGATCGCGGCGACGGTCGTGGTCTGCGTCGTGGCACTGCGTACCCGCAACCGCACCTGGGCCGTGGCGCTGGGACTGCTGCTGGCCGGTGTGCTCGGCAACCTTGTCGACCGGCTCGCCCGTGAGCCGGGCCCGTTGCGCGGACACGTCGTGGACTTCCTGGAGCTGCCCCACTGGCCGGTCTTCAACGTGGCCGACATCTGCATCAACATCGCCGCCCTGCTGATCCTGGTGCAGGTCGTCCGCGGCGTCCGCCTGGACGGGTCACGCCACCACGAGGAGCGCTGAGCCGGTGGCAGCAGGGGAGGATCACCGCAGCCTGCCGGTGCCCGAGAGCCTCGCGGGGGAGCGCGTCGACGTGGGGCTGGCCCGGCTCTTCGGCATCTCCCGCAGCCGGGGTGCCGAGCTGCTGCGGCAGGGCGACGTGCTGGTCGACGGCGCACCGGCCGGCAAGTCCGAGCGTCTCGTCCCGGGCTCGGTCATCGAGGTCACCATCCCGGCGGAGACGTCCCGGCTGGAGGTGGTGCCCGAGGTCGTGGACGGGATCGGGATCATCCACGACGACGAGGCGATCGTGGTGATCGACAAGCCGGTCGGCGTCGCCGTACACCCCTCCATGGGCTGGACCGGGCCGACCGTGGTCGGGCACCTGCGCGGCGCCGGCTTCCGGGTCGCGACCAGTGGTGCACCCGAGCGCCAGGGCATCGTGCAGCGGCTGGACGTGGGCACGTCCGGGGTGATGGTGATCGCCAAGAGCGAGCACGCCTACTCCGTGCTCAAGGACGCCTTCCGACAGCGCACCGTGGACAAGACCTACCACGCCCTCGTGCAGGGCCATCCGGACCCGCTGGCCGGCACCATCGACGCGCCGATCGGCCGGCACGTCCGGTCGGACTGGAAGTTCACCGTCCGGGAGGACGGCAAGCACAGCGTCACCCACTACGACACCCTCGAGGCGCACCGGTTCGCCAGCCTGCTCGAGGTCCACCTCGAGACGGGCCGGACCCACCAGATCCGGGTGCACATGGCCGCGCTGAAGCACCCCTGCGTCGGTGACCTCACCTACGGCGCGGACCCGACCCTCGCGCAGCGTCTCGGCCTGGAGCGACAGTGGCTGCACGCGGTGCGGCTCGGCTTCGAGCACCCGACGACGGGGGAGTACGTCGAGTACGAGTCCCCCTACCCGGCCGACCTCGCGCACGCCCTGGGGATCATCCGTGAGTCCGACTGAGAGGTCGGCGGCAGAACCGGCTCAGGAACCGACGGGGGACGTCGACCTGGTGGTGCGCCCGGCGACCCCCGACGACGCCGTCGAGCTCGCCGAGCTCTATCTGGCCACGCGCCGGGCCGCGGAGCCGGGGATGCCCCCGCAGGTGCACACGGCCGACGAGGTGCGCGCCTACCACCGGCGGGTCGTGGCCGAGGACGAGGTGTGGGTGGCGGCCGGGTCCGACGGCAGCCTGCTCGGCTACCTCGTGCTCCAGCAGGCCTGGCTGCACTCGCTCTACGTCGGGCCGGACCACCAGGGCACGGGCATCGGGTCGGTGCTGCTCGACCTGGCCAAGCAGCACCGGCCGGAGGGCTTCTCGCTCTGGGTCTTCGCGAGCAACGCCCCGGCCCGCGGGTTCTACCGCCGGCACGGGCTGGTCGAGCTCGAGCACACCGACGGCTCGGCCAACGAGGAGCGTTCTCCCGACGTGCGGATGGCCTGGCCGGGGATCGAGCCGATGGCCTTCCTGCGGGGGCAGATCCACGCCGTGGACGACGAGCTCGCCGTACTCCTGGCGCGCCGCCAGGCGCTGACCGCCGCGGTCCAGGGGCACAAGGGCCGGGCCGGGGACAGGGCCGGGCACGCCGGGCGGGACCCGGAGCGCGAGCGGGCGATCGCCGAGCGGATGGCCCGCCACGCCCCGGGCCTCGGGGTCGACGGGATCGGGCGGGTCGTGGACGCGGTGATCTCGGTCTCCCTGGACGCCTGGGAGAAACGCCGGGACACGTCCGCGGGCGGACCCGGGCCCGAAGTAGGCTGAGGCCTCTTCCCCCGCGCATGTCGGTGCCCCGTGCTGTCATGGGCGCTGTCAACGAGGCAGGTCAGGTAGTCCAGTGAGTTCCGGGAAGGGTTGAGCGCCACCGATGTCGGCTGGGTCGTCCGCAGACGGGTTCGTGCACCTGCACGTGCACACCGAGTACTCCATGCTCGACGGCGCCGCCCGGCTGACCGACATGTTCGAACGCACCGGCGAGCTCGGCATGGACGCGATCGCCATGACCGACCACGGCAACGTGTTCGGGGCCTACGACTTCTGGTCCAAGGCCACGGCTGCCGGCATCAAGCCGATCATCGGCATGGAGGCCTACTTCACGCCCAACACCAGTCGCTTCGACAAGAAGCGGGTGCGGTGGAACGACGGCGGCGACGACGACGTCTCCGGGTCGGGGGCCTACACCCACATGACCCTGCTCTCGGAGTCCACCGCGGGCATGCACAACCTCTTCCGGCTGTCCTCGCGGGCCTCGCTGGAGGGCTACTTCTACCAGCCGCGGGCCGACCGGGAGCTGCTCGCGGAGTACTCCGACGGCCTGATCGGCACCACCGGCTGCCCCTCGGGCGAGGTGCAGACCTGGCTGCGCATCGGGGACTACGCCAAGGCGCGGGAGGCGGCGGGGGACTTCCAGGACATCCTCGGCAGGGACAACTACTTCCTCGAGCTGATGGACCACGGGCTCTCCATCGAGAACCGTGTCCGCGACGGACTGCTGCGCCTCAGCAAGGACCTCGGCATCCCGCCGATCGCCACCAACGACTCCCACTACGTGCTGCGCGAGGACGCGCCCTCCCACGAGCACCTGCTGTGCGTCTCCAGCGGCAGCACCATGGCGGACCCGAAGCGGTTCAAGTTCGGTGGCGACGGCTACTACATCAAGTCGCCCCAGGAGATGCGCGAGCTGTGGGCGGTCCGCAACGGGCTGCCGGAGGCCTGTGACAACACCCTGCTGATCGCCGAGCGCTGCGAGGTCGAGTTCACCGAGGGCACCGGCTCCTACATGCCGCGCTTCCCGGTGCCCGAGGGCGAGACCGAGGAGACCTGGTTCGTCAAGGAGGTCGAGAAGGGGCTGCGCTACCGCTACCCCGAGGGCATCCCCGACGACGTCCGCCGCCAGGCCGACTTCGAGATCGGCGTGATCACCCAGATGGGCTTCCCCGGCTACTTCCTCGTGGTGGCCGACTTCATCAACTGGGCCAAGGACCACGGCATCCGCGTGGGCCCCGGCCGTGGCTCGGGTGCCGGGTCGATGTGCGCCTACGCGATGCGCATCACCGACCTCGACCCCCTCCAGCACGGTCTGATCTTCGAGCGCTTCCTCAACCCCGACCGCGTCTCGATGCCCGACTTCGACATCGACTTCGACGAGCGCCGGCGCGGCGAGGTCATCCGCTACGTCACCGAGAAGTACGGCGACGACCGGGTCTCGATGATCGTCACCTACGGCACCATCAAGGCCAAGCAGGCGGTCAAGGACTCCTCGCGGATCCTCGGCTACCCCTTCGCCATGGGTGACCGGATCACCAAGGCCATGCCGGCCCCGGTGATGGGCAAGGACGTCCCGCTCAAGGAGCTGTTCAACCCCGAGCACGGCCGCTACGGCGAGGGCGGCGAGTTCCGGTCGCTCTACGACGGCGACGTCGACGTCAAGACCGTGGTCGACACCGCGATCGGGCTCGAGGGGCTCAAGCGCCAGTGGGGCGTGCACGCCGCCGGCGTGATCATGTCGAGCGCGCCGCTCCTCGACGTCATCCCGATCATGCGGCGGCCGGCCGACGGTGCGGTGATCACGCAGTTCGACTACCCGACCTGCGAGAAGCTCGGCCTGATCAAGATGGACTTCCTCGGGCTGCGCAACCTGACCGTCCTCGACGACGCGCTGATCAACATCGCCAACAACCGCGACGAGAAGGTCGTGCTCGAGGAGCTGCCGCTCGACGACCCCGCGACGTACGCCCTGCTCCAGCGCGGCGACACGCTGGGCGTCTTCCAGCTCGACGGCGGGCCGATGCGTGCCCTGCTGCGCAGCATGCAGCCCGACAGCTTCGAGGACATCTCCGCGGTCGGCGCGCTCTACCGCCCCGGGCCGATGGGCGCGGACTCCCACAACAAGTACGCCCGCCGCAAGACCGGGCGCGAGCCGGTGGAGCCGATCCACCCCGAGCTCGCCGAAGCCCTGGAGGACGTGCTCGGCGAGACCTACGGCCTGATCGTCTACCAGGAGCAGGTCATGGCGATCGCCCAGAAGCTCGCGGGCTACAGCCTCGGACAGGCGGACCTGCTGCGGCGGGCGATGGGCAAGAAGAAGAAGTCCGAGCTCGACAAGCAGTTCGAGCGGTTCAGCGCGGGCATGGTCGAGCGCGGCTACTCGATGGGTGCGGTGAACACCCTCTGGGAGATCCTGGTTCCGTTCTCCGACTACGCCTTCAACAAGGCGCACTCGGCCGCCTACGGGCTGGTGTCCTACTGGACGGCCTACCTCAAGGCGAACTATCCCGCCGAGTACATGGCGGCGCTGCTCACCAGTGTGCGCGACGACAAGGACAAGTCGGCGCTCTACCTCAACGAGTGCCGGCACATGGGCATCAAGGTGCTGCCGCCCGATGTCAACGAGTCGGTCGCCAACTTCGCCGCCGTGGGCACCGACATCCGGTTCGGCCTGGCCGCGATCCGCAACGTCGGGCGCAACGTGGTCGACGCGATCATCGCCGCGCGCGAGCAGAAGGGGCGGTTCGCCTCCTTCGAGGACTTCCTGCGCAAGTGCCCGGCCGTGGTGTGCAACAAGCGGACCATCGAGTCCCTCATCAAGGCCGGGGCCTTCGATGACCTGCAGCACACCCGGCAGGGCCTGGTGCACGTGCACGAGGCCTACGTCGACGCGCTCGTGGACGAGAAGCGACAGGAGGCCATCGGGCAGGACTCGCTGTTCTCCGGCTTCGGCTTCGGGGGAGGCGACGACGATGCCGCGCAGCCGGCCGGGTCGCTCATCGCGATGCCGCCCATCCCGTCGATCGAGTGGGACAAGCAGACGCTGCTGGCCTTCGAGCGCGAGATGCTCGGCCTCTATGTCTCCGACCACCCGCTGTTCGGCATCGAGCACGTCCTGGCCCAGCACGCCGACACCTCGATCGCCTCGCTGATGGCCGAGGACGGCAAGCCCGACGGTGCCGTGGTGACGATCGCCGGCCTGATCACCGGACTGCAGATCAAGCGGACCAAGAAGGGCGACCTGTGGGCCATCGCCACCGTCGAGGACCTCGACGGAGCCATTGAGTGCCTCTTCTTCCCCTCCACCTACATGACCGTGTCCACGATGCTCGGCCACGACGTCGTGTGTGCGGTCAAGGGTCGGGTGTCCCGCCGGGACGACACCCCCTCGATCTTCGCCTCCGACCTGACGCTGCCCGACATCAAGGAGGGGCCACGCGGACCCGTCGTCGTCTCCATGCCGCTGGCCCGGGCGACCAACGGCGTCGCCGAGAAGCTCAAGACGGTCCTCGGCGACCACCCCGGCGTGACCGAGGTGCGGGTGCGCCTGGTCCAGCCCGGCCGGTCGGTGGTGATGAGGCTCGACGACTCGCTGCGCGTGACCGCCTCGCCCGCCCTGTTCGGCGACCTCAAGGCGCTGCTCGGGCCCGCGTGCCTCAGCTGAGACGGTGCTGAGCCGATGACGCCGCCCGGCCGCGCGAGGGCTGCCCCGCGCGTGGCCGGCATACTGCTCGCGGCCGGGGCGGGACGGCGGATGGGCGAACCCAAGGCACTCGTCCGCGACGACCACGGGACACCGTGGTTGCTGCGCACGCTGCGGGCCCTGCACGACGGGGGAGTGCCGGACGTGACGGTGGTCCTCGGCGCCGCGGTCGCCGAGGCGCGGCAGCTGCTGGCCGCCGCGGAGGTGCAGGCGCGCAGCGTGACCGCCACCGACTGGAGCGAAGGCATGGGCGCGTCGCTGCGCCGCGGCCTGCAGGCGCTCGATGGGCAGGCCGACACCGACGCCGCGCTGGTCATGCTCGTGGACCTGCCCGACGTGGGGCCCGACGTCGTCGCCCGGGTGCTCGCTGCCGCCGAGCAGGCGGTCGCAGAGGGTGCGCCGGCACGGCAGCTGCTGCTGCGGGCACGTTATGCCGGCCGGCCGGGGCACCCGGTGCTGCTCGGCCGCGCGCACTGGGCCGGCGTCGCGGCGCTGGCGCAGGGCGACCGTGGCGCCCGCGCCTACCTGACCGCCCACGCGGCGGCAGACATCGAGTGCGGGGACCTCGCGACCGGGCGGGACGTCGACCGAGCTCCCTGAACCGGCGCACCACCACCGCAACTCGGACGACGGCGGAGCCGCGGGCCGAGCGCCCCGGACGCGTGCGATGCTGAGGGGGTGGACCCCGTGAGCTCCCGCTCGGACCTTGCCGACCGCCTCGCCGGCACCGGCTACCTCGCCGACGAGGGCCTGGTCACGGTGTCCTACCTCGCGCTGCAGATGCACCGACCGCTGCTCGTCGAGGGGGAGCCCGGCACGGGCAAGACCGCGCTCGCCCAGGCGCTGGCCGAAGGGCTGGACATCCCGCTGATCCGGCTGCAGTGCTACGAGGGCATCGACGCCAGCCAGGCGCTCTACGACTGGGACTTCCCCCGCCAGATCCTGCACCTGCGCACCGTCGAGGCGACCCGGTCCACCGGCCACACCCGCGAGCCCGACGAGGACCTCACCACCCGGCACGAGCCCGGCCTCGACGTCGAGGAGGTCGAACGGTCCCTCTTCGACGAGCGCTACCTCCTCGCCCGACCGGTGCTGCGGGCACTGCGGGAGAGCCCGGCCGTGCTGCTCGTCGACGAGATCGACCGCGCCGACGACGAATTCGAGGCCTTCCTGCTCGAGGTGCTCTCCACCGGGCAGGTGACGATCCCCGAGCTCGGGACCGTGACGGCACGCACGCCACCGGTGGTGGTGCTCACCTCCAACCGCACCCGCGACCTGGCGGACGCGCTGAAACGCCGCTGCCTCTACCACTGGCTCGAGCACCCCACCCTCGAGCGGGAGGTGCAGATCGTGCGCTCGCGACTGCCGGAGGTGTCGCTGCGGCTCGCCGAGCAGGTGGCCTCCGCCGTCCAACGGATACGCGGCGAAGCCGACCTGCTCAAGGCTCCCGGGGTCGCCGAGACCCTCGACTGGGCCCAGGCCCTGACCGCGCTCGAGTGCGCGGACCTCACCCCGCAGGTGGCGGCGGCCACCCTCGGCACGGTGCTGAAGTACCGCGAGGACACCGACCGCGTGCTCCAGCGGATGGACCGCGTGCTGGCGGTGTGAGGTGGCCGTCACCGGTGTCCGCGCCCAGGCCGACCGCCTCCTCATCGCCTTCGCCGAGGCGCTCCGCGCCGAGGGTATGCCGGTCGACGCCGGCCGCACGCAGAGTTTCCTGACCGCGGTGGCCGCCTTGGACGCGGGTATGCCGGGTGCCATCCGCTGGGCGGCGCGCGCCACCTTGTGCAGCGGGCCGGAGGACCTCGGCACGCTGGAGCAGGTCTACCGGCACTGGTTCGAGCCGGAGCCGGCCGAGCCGGGTCCCCGCCGACCGCGTCGCTCGGTGACGGTGCGGCGGGCAGCGCTCGAGGATGCCGGCCCGACCGGCTCGCCGACGGCCGGGCAGGTGCCGGTCGCCGCCGTGGCCAGCGCCGTCGAACGGCTCCGGCACCGGGACGTGGCCACCCTGGGTCCCGAGGAACGCGCCGAGCTGGCCCGGTTGCTGGCCGCCCTGCACCCGCGCGCGCCGCAGCGGCAACGGCCCCGCACCGGCCCGGCACGTCGGGGAGTGGTGGATGCCCGGGCCACCCTGCGGGCCCAGTTGCGCCACGCCGGGGAGCCCAGTCGCCTGCGGCACCGCCACCGCACCACGCGGCCGCGCCGTCTGGTGCTGCTCGTCGACGTCTCCGGGTCGATGGCGCCGTATGCCGACAGCCTGCTGCGCGTGGCCCACGTCGTCGTGCAGCAGGTCGGCAGCGGGGTCGAGGTGTTCACCCTCGGCACCCGGCTGACGCGGGTGACCGACGCGATGCGACAGCGCCACGCGGCCGATGCCGTGAACCGCGCCGGTGAGGCGGTGCCCGACTGGTCCGGGGGGACCCGGCTCGGCGAGACCCTCAAGGCCTTCTGCGACCTGTGGGGACAGCGAGGGATGGCGCGCGGTGCGGTCGTCGTCCTGGCCAGCGACGGCTGGGAACGGGGTGACCCCGCGCTGCTCGGCGAGCAGGTGCAGCGGCTCTCCCGGCTCGCGCACCGCCTGGTCTGGGTCAACCCGCACGCCGGCAAGTCGGGGTACCAGCCGGTGCAGGGGGGCATGGTGGCGGCACTGCCCTTCGTCGACGACTTCCTGGCGGGGCACAGCCTCGCCACCTACGCGCATCTCCTGGAGGTGGTGGCTCGTGCGTGACGTGCTCGATGACCTGCTCGCCCGGTGGCGCTCGGGGGAGCCTGCGGCCGTCGGCACGGTGGTGGCGACGTGGTCGTCCGCGCCGCGGCAACCGGGCGCCGCCATGGTGGTGGCGGCCGACGGCAGCGTTGCGGGCAGTGTGTCCGGCGGCTGCGTGGAGGGCGCGGTCTACGAGCTGGGGCAGGAGGTGCTCGCCTCCGGCAGCTCGGTCCTGCAGCGCTACGGCGTGAGCGACGAGGACGCGTTCGCCGTGGGGCTCACCTGCGGGGGCATCATCGACGTCTTCGTGGAGCGGGTGGACCACCAGGCCTTTCCCGACCTCGATGACGTGGCGGCCGACATCGCCGCGGGCCGCCCGGTCGCGGTCGCCACGGTCATCGCCCACCCCGACCCCCACCGCATCGGGGCGCGGATGACACTGCGCCCGGGCGACCCGCCAGTGGTCTCCGGCAGCATCGGCTCCTCCCGCGCCGACGCCGCGGTCACGGACGACGGACTCGGCCTGCTGGCCGCCGGACGCACCGAGACCCTCGAGTACGGTCCCGACGGGGAGCGCCGCGGCGAGGGGATGCGCGTGTTCGTGCAGTCCTTCGCGCCGCCGCCGCGGATGATCGTTTTCGGGGCGATCGACTTCGCCGCGGCCGTGGCCCGGATCGGGTCCTTCCTCGGCTACCACGTGACGGTGTGCGACGCGCGCCCGGTGTTCGCGACCGCGACCCGCTTCCCGTCCGCCGACGAGGTCGTCGTGGAGTGGCCCCACCGCTACCTGGCCCGGGAGGCGGAGGCGGGGCGGGTCGACGAGCGCACCGCGCTGTGCGTGCTGACCCACGACCCGAAGTTCGACGTGCCCCTGCTCGAGGTGGCGCTGCGCCTGCCTGCGGTGGGCTACATCGGGGCGATGGGTTCGCGGCGCACCCACGAGGACCGGCTGGCCCGGCTCCGCGAGTCCGGGGTCACCGAGGAGGAGATCGCGCGGATGTCGAGCCCCATTGGTTTGGACCTCGGGGGACGGACCCCGGAGGAGACCGCCGTCAGCGTGGCTGCCGAGATCATCGCCCTGCGGTGGGGTGGTGCGGGGGAGCGGCTGACCCGCACCGAGGGGCCCATGCACCACCACTGACGCGCCCATTCACGCGCCACTGACGCGCCCAATCACGCGCCACTGACGCGCCCGGACCTCGCTGCTCTTGGGCCGTTTTCGACAATGATCCTTGCCGAAGTGGGTGCGGGCAGGCAGGATCGCAGACAGGATCGGGGGCAGGTCAAGGCAGTGCCACACGAGCGGAGGTCGGAATGGCCCGGGTCAGCGTCACGGTCGATGGAACGCGCTACAGCGACGAGGTGGAGCCGCGGACGCTCCTCGTGCAGTACCTGCGAGATACCTTGGGCAAGACGGGCACGCTCGTCGGGTGCGACACCACGAACTGCGGCGCCTGCACGGTGCTGATGGACGGGCGCAGCGTCAAGTCGTGCACCGTCCTCGCGGTCCAGGCCGACGGTCACGAGGTGACCACGATCGAGGGCCTGGGGAACGGCGAGCTGCACCCCGTGCAGCAGGCCTTCCACGAGTGCCACGCCCTGCAGTGCGGCTACTGCACACCGGGCATGATCATGTCCAGCGTCGACCTGCTAAGCAGGAACCCGCACCCCGACGAGCAGCAGATCCGCGAGGGGCTCGAGGGCAACCTGTGCCGGTGCACGGGCTACCAGAACATCGTCGCCGCGGTGCGACAAGCGGCCGAGACGAGCGCGGAGGTGGGGGCGTGACCACCTTGGAGCAGACGACCACCACGGCCGAGCGCGAGATCGGCAAGTCCCGGCGACGCAAGGAGGATGCCCGCCTCATCACCGGGCGGTCGCGCTACACGGACAGCATCCGCCTGCCGGGCATGCTGCACCTGGGCATGGTGCGCAGCCCCCTCGCCCACGCGCGCATCACCCACCTCGACGTCGAGGAGGCGCGCTCGGCGCCCGGCGTCATGGCCGTCTACACGGGGGCCGACTTCCAGGACGACCACACGGGCGTGCCGAACGCCTGGCCGGTCACGCCGGACCAGAAGGCGCCGCACCACCCCGCCGTGGCGATCGAGGAGGTCTTCTTCTCCGGCGAGATCGTCGCCGTGGTCGTGGCCCGCAGTGCCGCCGAGGCCCGCGACGCCATCGAGCTCGTCGACGTCGACTACGACGAGCTCCCGGTCGTGCTCGACCTGGAGCACGCTGCCGCGGGGGAGCCGTTCGTCCACGAGGAGCTGGGCACCAACATCTCCGCCACCTGGGTGTTCGACTCCGCCACCGCGGGCACCGGCGGCAAGGTCGACGAGGCGATCGAGGCGGCCCGTCGCGACGGCGTCGTCGTCGAGCGCACCCTGCGCCAGCAGCGGCTGATCCCGGCCTACATGGAGCCTCGGTCAACCGTGGTCGACCCCACGGGCGAGCAGATCACCCTCTGGTCGGCCACCCAGATCCCGCACGTGCTGCGCACCATGCTCTCGCTCAGCTGCAACGTGCCGGAGAGCAAGCTGCGCGTCGTCGCACCGGACGTCGGTGGCGGCTTCGGCGGCAAGCTCGCGGTCACACCCGAGGAGATCGTGACGCTGCTGGTGGCCCGCCGGCTGCGCAAGCCGGTGAAGTACACCGAGACCCGGTCCGAGTCCATGCTCGCGGCCCACCACGGGCGCGACCAGGTGCAGCGGCTGACCATCGCCGCCACCAAGGATGGCACCGTCACCGGCCTCAAGGTCGACCTGCTGGCCAACATGGGTGCCTACCTCGGCCTGCTCACCTCGGGCGTGCCGATCCTCGGCGGGTTCATGTACAACGCGATCTACAAGTTCCCCGCCTACCAGTTCACCTGCCACAACGTGTTCACCAACATGGTGCACACCGACGCCTACCGCGGGGCCGGACGACCGGAGGCCACCTTCGCCATCGAGCGGATGATGGACGAGCTGGCCACCGAGCTGCAGATGGACCCGATCGAGCTGCGCCGGCGCAACTGGATCCGGCACGAGGAGTTCCCGTTCACCACCGTGGCCGGGCTCGAGTACGACTCCGGCAACTACGAGGCCGCCACCGACAAGGCGCTGCAGCTGTTCGGCTACGACGAGCTGCGCGCCGAGCAGCAGCGACGCCGCGAGTCGCACGACCCGGTCCAGCTCGGCATCGGGGTGTCCACCTACACCGAGATGTGCGGACTGGCGCCGTCACGGGTGCTCGGGGCGCTCGACTACGCCGCCGGCGGCTGGGAGCACGCCAGCGTCCGCATGCTCGCCACGGGCAAGGTCGAGGTCGTCACCGGCATCAGCCCGCACGGGCAGGGCCACGTCACCTCCCAGAGCCAGATCGTGGCCGACAAGCTCGGGGTGCCCTTCGAGGACGTCGAGGTCCTGCACGGTGACACCCAGGTCGCGGCGAAGGGCATGGACACCTACGGGTCCCGGTCGCTGACCGTCGGCGGCATCGCCGTCGCCCGGGCCGCCGACAAGGTGGTCGAGAAGGCCAAGGCAGTGGCCGCGCACCTGCTCGAGGCCAACGTCGACGACCTCGACTTCGAGGCCGGCCGGTTCAGCGTGCGCGGCACCGACCAGGGCATGAGCATCGGCGAGGTCGCCTTCGCGGCCTTCACCGCCCACGACCTGCCGGAGGGGATGGAACCCAGCCTCGACGCCGACTCCACCTTCGACCCGGTCAACTTCTCCTTCCCGCACGGCACCCACCTCGTCGCGATGGAGGTCGACACCGAGACGGGAGCGGTGAAGGTCCGCACGTACGTCTGCGTGGACGACATCGGCAACGTCATCAACCCGCTGCTCGCGGAGGGACAGGTGCACGGCGGGCTGGCACAGGGCATCGCCCAGGCCCTCTTCGAGGAAGCCGTGTATGACGACCACGGCACCTTGGTCTCCGGTTCCTTCGTGGACTACCTCGTGCCGGGCGCCCCGGACCTGCCCTCCTACACGACGGACCGCACGGAGACGCCGGCGACCTCGAACGAGCTGGGCGTCAAGGGCGTCGGTGAGGCGGGGACGATCGCCTCCACCCCGGCGATCGTCAACGGGATCCTCGACGCGATCCGCCACCTGGGCGTCCAGGACGTCACCATGCCGTGCACGCCATACCGGGTGTGGACGGCCTTGCAGGGCGGGGACACCCGCACTCCTGCCGCACCGTCCAACGAACAGTCCGTCGCCGGTCAGGAAGGTGGACAGGCATGATTCCCGCACCCTTCGAGTACCACGCACCGACCACGCTGGAGGAGGCGCTGCAGCTGCTCGCCGAGTCCGACGACGCGAAGGTGCTCGCCGGCGGCCAGAGCCTGCTGCCCGTGCTGAAGCTCCGGCTCGCAGCGCCGGAGGTGGTCGTCGACCTCGCCAAGATCTCCCAGTTGCAGGGGATCCGGGAAGAGGGCGACCACATCGTGGTCGGTGCGATGACGCCGCACTACGTCGTGGCGGACGACCCGACGGTCAACCAGCACGCGCTGCTGTTGGCCGAGGCGACCCGCACGGTGGCCGACCCCCAGGTGCGCCACCGCGGGACGCTCGGGGGAGCCCTGGTCCACGCCGACCCGGCTGGTGACCTGCTGGCGCCGGCGCTCTCGCTGGAGGCGGAGCTCGTGATCGCGGGACAGGGCGGCGCCACCCGGACCGTTCCCGCAGCGGACTTCTTCGAGGACCTGTTCACCACCGCTGTGGGAGAGGACGAGATCCTCACGGAGGTACGCATCCCCAAGCACACCGGCTGGGGTGCGCACTACGAGAAGTTCACCCGCGTGGCCCAGCAGTGGTCCATCGTGGCGGTCGCGGCGACGGTGCGCAGCGAGGGCGGCACGGTCGCCGAGGCCCGCGTCTCGCTGACGAACATGGGCTCGACCCCGGTGCGCTGCACCGCCGTCGAGGAGGCGCTGGTCGGCATGTCGGCCGACTCGGACCGGCTGCGCGAGGTGTGTGCCGCCGCAGGAGAGGGCACCACGCCACCGGACGACACCAACGGTGACGCCGCCTACCGACGCCACCTCGCCGGAGTGCTCACCGGCCGGGCGGTACGCGCGGCCCTCGCCTGACCCGTTACCGACCCCGGAGGAGCCTGCCCGTGGAACTGGACCACCACTTCACCGTGCCCGCCTCGATCGACGCGACGTGGACGGCGTTCAACGACCTCGAGGGCGTCGCCGGCTGCTTTCCCGGTGCCAGCCTGACCAGCGTCGAGGGCGACGAGTTCACCGGCACCGTCAAGATCAAGCTGGGCCCGATCTCGTTGCAGTACAAGGGATCGGGGACCTTTCGCGAGCGGGACGAGGCGGCGCACCGGGCGGTCGTCGAGGCCAGGGGCAAGGACCGGCGCGGTAACGGCACCGCGAGCGCCACCCTCACGATGACGCTGAGCGAGTCGGGCCCGGAGAGCACCGAGGTCGACGTACACACCGACCTCGCGGTGACGGGCAAGCCGGCCCAGTTCGGCCGGGGCGTCATGCAAGAGGTCTCCGACAAGCTGCTGGCGTCCTTCGCCGACTGCCTCGCGGGACGGCTGGGTGAGCAGCCGGCCACCGCGGGGGCAGCGACCGGCGATGTGCCGGAAGCCGCGACTGCGGCGGCCACGCCGGCACCGACGGCCTCCGACACGGCAGCCACGGCGCCCCCGACGGACCAGCCCTCGGCGCCGGCCCCGGCAGCACCGGCGCCCGCGCCACCGGTGACCACCCCGAGCTCGCCGGCGCGGACGCCCTCGCCCGGCACGGACGAGCTCGACCTGGGCGGCACGGTGCTGCCGGTGCTGGCGCGGCACTACGGCCCCCACCTGCTGTCGGCACTCGGCGGCGCCGTCGTCGCCCTCCTCCTGCGTCGGGTCCTTCGCCGACGCTGACGCCCCTGCCGCCGGGTCCTCCGCCGACGCTGACGTCCTGCCGTCGGGTCCTCCGCCGACCTTGGCACGTGCCCGCCTCGTGCGACGGGAGTGTCTGACGGGACCCCTGTGGCGGGTGGGCGTACTGTTCACTCGCGGGCCGCCGTGGTGACGGTCCCAGCAGTGCGGTTGGACCGGAGGTGGACAGATGGCTGAGCAGACTCGCGGCGGGCTCGACCGGCGCACGTTCCTGGCACTGGGCGGCGGCCTGGCCGCCGCATCGGCCTTGGCGGCGTGCGGCAGCAACACCGGTCGGGGGCCGAGCGCCGGCGGCAGCACCGCCGCAGCCTCGAGCAGCGGCGGGGGCAGCACCGTCGCGCTCAGCCAGTGGTACCACCAGTACGGCGAGAAGGGCACCGAGCAGGCGGTCAAGCGCTACGCCTCGGACTACCAGCAGGCCGACGTCTCGGTGCAGTGGATCCCGGGCGACTACGACAAGAAGTCCGCCTCCGCGCTGCTCACCAACAAGGGCCCGGACGTGTTCGAGTACGGCAACGGCCCGAGCATCGACATGATCACCGGCAAGCAGGTCGTGCCGCTCGGGGACCTGCTCGGCGATGCCCGCTCGGACTTCACCCCCTCGCTCCTGCAGCGCATGACCTACCAGGGGAAGCTCTGGGGCATCCCGCAGGTGACCGACATGCAGCTGCTGGTCTACCGCAAGTCCATGCTCAAGAAGGCCGGGGTGCAGCCGCCGAAGACGCTAGACGACCTGCTGACGGCCGCCAAGGCCCTGACGACCGACAAGGTCAAGGGCCTGTTCGTGGGCAACGACGGCGGCGTGGGGGTGCTGGGCGGCCCGATCCTCTGGGCGACCGGCCACGACTACCTCACCCAGGACAACCAGCCGGACTTCGCCGCAGCCGAGGTCTATGACGGCCTGAAGAAGCTGCACACGCTCTTCACCAGCGGCTCGCTGCTGCTCGGCGCCCCCGCCGACTGGTCCGACCCGTCGGCGATCATCCAGGGCCTGACCGCGATGCAGTGGACCGGCCTGTGGACCTTCCCGCAGCTCAAGGACGCGCTCGGCGACGACTTCGACGTGCTGCCCTTCCCGGCGGCACCCGGCGGCTCCCCGTCGGTGCCGGTGGGCGCCTACGCCTCCTGCGTGAGCGCGAAGAGCCCGCACGTCGACGCGGCCAAGGCGTTCGTGAAGTGGCTCTGGGTCGACCAGACCGACAAGCAGCTCGACTGGGCCCAGAGCTACGGCTTCCACATCCCGGCGCGCAAGAGCCTCATCGAGCAGGCGGACGACCTCAAGTCGGGCTCGGCGGCCAAGGCTGCGCACATGGTCAACGACGTCGGCCACGCCCAGACGCCGCTGCTGTGGACGCCCGCCTCGTCGACGGCCTACTCCGACGCGCTCAACAAGATCATCCGCAGCGGAGCAGACCCTGCGAGCCAGCTCGCCGCGGTCACGAAGACCGTGCGGCAAGAGCTCAAGCGCGTCTCCGCCTGAGCCTCCTCGCGACGGAAGGATGTCGGTCTCCAGCACGACGACCCGGGAGGTGAGCGGTCGGCATACCGGCCGTTCAGGGAGGCGACGGTCCGCTGCCGCCCGCGCCCGGCACGTGTGGTTCTGGGTGTTCGTCGGGCCCTTCCTGCTCGGCCTGGTCGTCTTCGTCTACGTGCCGATCGGCTGGAGCCTGTTCCTCAGCTTCTTCAACGCGCACAACACCGTCACCCCGACGGACTTCGTCGGGCTGCAGAACTACGCCAACATGCTGGGGGACCCGGCCTTTCGGCGCAGCCTGTGGACCTTCGTGCTGTTCGCCGTGTTCATCGTGCCGACGACGTTCGCCCTCGCCCTGGGCCTCGCCGTGCTCGTGCACCGCACGGCCCGGGCGAAGGCCTTCTTCCGGTCGGTGTTCTTCCTGCCCACGGCGTGCTCCTACGTGGTGGCGGCGCTGGTCTGGAAGATGTCGATCTTCTCCGGGGTGCGCTTCGGGCTGGCCAACACGATCCTCGGGTGGGTCGGCATGGACCCCATCGCCTGGCTGTCGGTGCCGGACCCGCCGTGGTACTGGGTCGTCATCGTGACGGTCCGGCTGTGGCTGCAGATCGGGTTCTACCTGGTGCTGTTCCTCGCCGGCCTGCAACGGATCTCGCCGAGCCTGTACGAAGCCGCCGCGCTGGACGGTGCCGTGGGCTGGAAGGCGTTCCGGCACATCACCCTGCCGCAGCTGCGCACCACCTCCACCGCGGTCCTGCTCTTGTTGCTGGTCAACGCCTTTCAGGCCTTCGACGAGTTCTACAACCTGCTCTCGAGCACCGGGCAGTACCCGCCCTATGCCCGGCCGCCGCTGGTCTACCTCTACTACAAGGCGCTCGGACAGGGGCAGGACTTCGGCAACGGCAGCGCCGGCGCGATGATCCTCACGCTGCTCATCGCGGGGTTCGCCCTGCTGCAAGGGCGGTTGACCGGCATCGGCCGGAGGGAGGCGGACTGACGTGGGCCAGGTTGCCGCATCCGAGGGCACCGCGCACCGCCGTATGCCGGTGCGCCGCAAGCGCCGTGCCCCCGTCGCCACGGCCCTGCGCTACGTGGTGCTCGTGCTGGCGGCCGTGGTCTTCCTCGTGCCGTTCTACCTGTTGCTGCGCAACGCCCTGTCCACCGACGCCGACATCACCTCGCCGAACTGGACCTTCTTCCCGACCACGTTGCACTGGGAGAACTTCGCCGAGCTGTTCCGCGACTCGAGCGTCCCGATGGCGCGCAGCCTGGTCAACTCGGTCGTCATCTCGGTGACGCAGACGCTGGGCGTGCTGCTGCTGTCCGGCCTGGCCGGCTACGGACTGGCGCGGATCCACGTCCGCTACGCCAACGCGGTGTTCTACGCCGTCATGGGGACCCTGCTCATCCCGGCGGCGATCACCTTCGTGCCGAGTTTCGTCCTGGTCTCGACGCTCGGCTGGGTCTCCACGCTGCGTGGCCTGATCATCCCCGGGCTGTTCCAGGGGCTGGCGACGTTCCTGTTCCGGCAGTACTTCCTCGGCTTCCCCCAGGAGCTGGAGGAGGCGGCGATGATCGACGGCTGTGGCTACTGGCGCACGTTCTGGCGCATCGTCGTGCCGAACTCCGGCGGCTTCGTCGCCGCCATCGGGACGATCACCTTCATCGCCAGCTGGAACGCCTTCCTGTGGCCGCTGGTCATTGCCCAGGACGCCTCGAGCTGGACGGTGCAGATCTCGCTGTCCACGTTCCTCACCGCTCAGACGGTGAACCTGCACGAGCTGTTCACCGCGGCGATCGTGTCGATCGCGCCGCTGCTGGTGATGTTCCTGTTCCTGCAGCGGTGGATCATCGCCGGGGTGGAGCGCAGCGGCATCAACGAGTGAGGCCGGCCCTCGACTCGCTCCGGGTGCAGGGCGCACTCAGGTCGCGGTGTGCGCCTCGATGGCGTCGAGGTCGCGCAGGGCATAGCGGAGGTGTTCCCACTCCTCCTCGAGGATCACGTGCAGGCAGGACCGGGTGGTCTCGGGGTAGTCGGGATCGTGCGGGTTCCGGCGAGTGGTGGCGAGCTCTGCTGCGGTGACGGTCGCCAGGAAGTCGCGCACCAGGGCAACGCGGTCCGCGCGGGCGTCGAGCACCGCCGGGAACGCAGGTGCAGCGGTGGCACCGTCGGACGCGTCGCTCCGCTGGCCGTCGCGGAGACCGAGCGGGTGGAAGGGCTGCTCGCGCTCCAGGACGGCCTGGCCGAGCCACAGGTCCGTGGCGAGGACCAGGTGCCGCAACGTCTCCGCGAACGACCACTCACCGTCCACCGAGACGTCGACCGTGCCGTCCGGCATCGCGCCGACCCGGTCGAGCGCGGCCGACCATGCGCGCTCGAGCGCCTGCCAGGCCGCGCGCAGATCCTCGGGATCGGCGGCTCGCCGGGCATCGCGGCCCGGGAACCGGCGGTTCAGCTCGGCCTCGACGAACGGGGCCACGTCGACGCCGTTCACGTGCAGGGCGCTCGCGCCGTCCAGCAGCCAGGGCGCGTCGATGTCGGCGCCTTGCACGTCCACGCCGCGCATCACCACACCGGACAGGTCGGAGCCGACGAACCGGGCTCCGTGCAGGTCCGTCTCGACGAACTCGGCTCCCCGCAGGTGGTCGGTTCTCGTGAACGACGCCATGACGGTAACTCTCTCACGCACCCCAGTCCTGGAGGAAGGTGCGCAACCGCTCGGCGGGCGGGGGCAGCGTGGTGGCGGCGCGCCATACCAGCCCGATGTCCCGGCGCGCGGCCGTGCCCTGGAGGTCCACGAGCACCGTGCCCGCGGAGGTCTCCCGCGGGCCGTCCACGGGGACCGGGAGCAGTGCCACCCCCAGCCCCGCGCCGACCAGCCCCTCGACCGTTGCCAGGTCGGTGCACTCGAAGGCCATGGACGGGACGAACCCGGCCCGACGGCACAGCTCGTCGGTGTCGGCACGGAAGGCCAACGAGGGCTGCAAGCCGACGAAAGCCTCGTCGGCGACCTCGGCGAGCGACGCCGCAGTGCGCGCCGCGAGCCGGTGCCCCTGCGGCACGGCGAGGCACACCTGCTGCCGCTCGAGCAGCAGCCACCCGAAGCCAGGCCGGTCCGCGCGGGCGCTGATGCCGAGCTCGACCTGACCGGCCTCGAGGTCGCCGAGGATCTCGTAGGTGGCCAACTGGCGCAGGTCGAACTCCACGTGTGCCGCCACCGCGCGGAAGGCCCGGATCACCTCCGGCACCAGGGTGGCGGCCACCGAGTGCAGGATGGCGAGCCGGATGGTGCCCGACTCAGGGTCCCGCAGCCCGTGCACCTGCTCGATGCCCCGGTCCAGGGCGAGCACCGCGCTGTCGACGGCGGCGAGCATCAGCCGACCGGCGGGGTTGAGCCGCAGCCCGCGCGGTTGCCGCTCGAACAGCGGCGCGCCCACCGCGTCCTCCACCCGCCGGATCGCCCGGGACAGCGTCGGCTGCGGGGTGCGCAGCATCGCCGCCGCCTCGGTGAGGTGCTCCGTGCGCGCCACCACGACGAACTGCCGCAGGTCCTCGACGTCCACCCGTCACCTCGCCATGCATGGAACGCATCGGTTCGTTTCCGCCCGCTCATTTTACGTATGACGTCCGCGGGCGGACCATGAAAGGGTGAATCGTTCGACCGGCTACCGGGTGGGGGAGCCCGGCTACCGGCGGGTCACGCTCGGGCTGTTCTTCGCCGGCCTGACGACGTTCGCGCTGCTCTACACCACGCAGCCGCTGCTGCCGGAGCTGTCCGACCGCTTCGGGGTGAGCGCGGCCCAGAGCGCGCTCACCGTCTCACTGGCCACCCTGGGCCTCGCCGTGGGGCTGGTGGTCGCCGGACCGCTGTCGGACACCCGCGGACGGGTCTCGGTGATGCGGATCTCCCTCGTGGCGTCAAGCCTCATCGGGGTGGCCTCCGCCCTGGCGCCGAGCTGGACCCTCTTCCTGCTCCTGCGGGCGCTGGAGGGCGTCGCGCTCGCGGGCCTGCCGGCCGTCGCCATGGCCTACCTGCGGGAGGAGGTCCACGGGGACCGGCATCCCCAAGCCGCCGGACTCTACGTCGGGGGCACGGCGATCGGTGGAATGGCCGGTCGGCTCGTCGCCGGCGGGCTGGCCGACCTCGGTGGCTGGCGCCTCGCCGTCGGCGGTGTGGCCGTCCTCGGTCTGGTGAGCGCGCTCGCGGCCGTGCGGCTGCTGCCCGCCTCCCGGGGCTTCACCGCCCGCCCGGCCAACGCCCGCGCGCTGCTCGAGGCCACGTCCCGGCTGCTGCACGCCCCCGCGCAGCTGGCCCTGTATGCCATCGCCGCGACCGCGATGGGCGCATTCGTCGCGGCGTTCAACGGCATCGGCTTCCGGCTGTCCGCGGCACCGTTCTCGCTGAGCCCGGCGTTCACCGGCCTGGTCTTCCTCGTCTACGTCGTCGGCGTCGTCAGCTCGCCGTGGGCCGGCCGGCAGGCCGCCGCGCACGGCCGCGCCAACGTCATCGTGGCCGGCGCGGTCGTCACCCTCGCCGGGCTGGCCCTCACGCTCGCGCCCTGGCTGCCGCTGGTGGTGCTGGGCCTGGCGGTCACGACCGGCGGGTTCTTCGCCATGCACGGCGTGGCCAGCGGCTGGGTGCCGGCGCGGGCGCACATCGCCGGGGCGGCCGTGGCGCAGGCCTCCTCGCTCTACCTCATCGCGTACTACGTCGGCTCCTCCCTCTTCGGTGACCTGGCCGGCGTGGCCTGGTCCACGGCGGCGTGGCCGGCGGTCGTGGGCCTGTCCGGCGTGCTCATCGTCGTGACCCTGCTGCTCGGGCTGTTCCTGCGGCACGTGCCCCGGGCCCGGCCGGTGTCCGAGGAGCTGCCGCCCCTCCACGGCTGAGCTGGCCCGCCGGCCGCGGTGACCGTGGCCGGTGAGGGCGGGACCGTCGCATACAGTGCCTCGGTGAGCACTTCCACCGCACAGCCCACGAACCAGCCCCACGTCCCCAAGCCGCCCGTGGCCAAGCAGGTCGAGCACGTGCGTGAGCACCACGGTGACCGGGTCATCGATCCCTACGAGTGGCTGCGCGACAAGTCCGACCCCGAGGTGATCGCGCACCTGGAGGCCGAGAACGCCTACGCCCAGGCGATGACCGAGCACCTCGCACCGTTGCGGGACCAGATCTTCCAGGAGATCAAGTCGCGCACCCAGGAGACCGACCTCAGCGTCCCGGTGCTGCTCGACGGCTGGTGGTACTACTCGCGCACCTTCGAGGGCAAGCAGTATGCCGCGCAGTGCCGGGTGCGTGCCGAGGAGGGAGTGGGCCGGCCGGTGCTGTCCCCGAGCACGCAGGTGCCGGGCGAGCAGGTGCTGCTCGACGGCAACGTCGAGGCCGAAGGGCACGAGTTCTTCTCGCTCGGGGCCTTCGAGGTGAGCCACGACGCCACCCGGGTGGCCTACGCGGTCGACCTACAGGGCGACGAGCGGTTCGCGTTGAAGGTCAAGCAGATCGACACCGACACGGTGATCGACGAGGCTGTCGACAACATCGGCTACGGCGCCGTCTGGTCGGTCGACGGGCGCCACCTGTTCTACACGCGGGTCGACGATGCCTGGCGCCCCTTCCAGGTCTGGCGGCACGAGGTCGGCACGCCGGCCGACAGCGACGTGAAGGTCTTCGAGGAACCGGACGAGCGGTTCTGGATGGGCATCGGCTCCTCCCGCGACGACCGGTGGCTGGTGATCATGCTCGGCTCCCGCACCACCTCCGAGGCCCTGCTCCTCGACCTGGCCGAGCCGCTGGGCGCCCCGCGCCTGGTGGCGCCGCGGCGCGACGGGGTGGAGTACGACGTGGAGCCCGCCGGTGACCGGCTGCTGATCACCCACAACGCGGGCGACGTCGACTTCGAGGTCGCGCACGCGCCACTGGACGCCACGAGCGCCGACCAGTGGCAGCCCTTGATCCCGCCGGTACCGGGCGAACGGATCCTCGGGGTGGAGGCCTTCGCCGACTACGTCGTGGTCTCGCTGCGCCGTGACGGGCTGAGTGCCCTGCGGATCCTGCCGCGGGACGCCGGCGCGGACAGCGGCTTCGGGGCCGTCCGCGACGTGCGCTTCGAAGAACCCCTCTACACCGTCGGCACGGGAAGCAACCCGCAGTACGACCAGACCGCCGTCCAGGTCGTCTTCGAGTCGATGGTGACGCCGCGGTCGGTCTACGACTACGACGTGACCACCGGCGAGCTCACCCTGCTCAAGCAGCAGGAGGTGCTCGGCGGCTACGACCCGGCCGACTACGTCCAGCGGCGCGAGTGGGCCACCGCCCCTGACGGCACGCGCGTCCCGATCTCGTTGGTGGCCCGGGCGGACGTCCGGCCCGACGCCAGCAACCCGGGACTGATCTACGGCTACGGGTCCTACGAGATCTCGATGGACCCCTACTTCTCCGTCGCCCGGCTGTCCCTGCTGGACCGGGGTTTCGTCTACGCCGTCGCGCACGTGCGCGGGGGCGGGGAGATGGGCCGCCGCTGGTACGACGACGGCAAGATGGAGCACAAGCGCAACACCTTCACCGACTTCGTCGCGTGCGCCGACCGCCTCGTCGAGAGCGGCTGGGTGGCGGCGGACCGCCTTGTCGCGGAAGGCGGTTCAGCGGGCGGGATGCTGATGGGCGCGGTCGCCAACCTCGCCCCCGACCGGTTCCGGGCGATCCACGCGGCAGTGCCGTTCGTGGACAGCCTGACCACGATCCTCGACCCGTCCCTGCCGTTGACCGTGGGGGAGTGGGAGGAGTGGGGCGACCCGCTGCACCACGCCGACGTCTATGCCTACATGAAGTCCTACGCGCCCTACGAGAACGTCGCGCCGCGGCAGTACCCGGCGATCCTCGCCACGACGAGCCTGAACGACACCCGGGTCTACTTCGTCGAGCCCGCCAAGTGGGTCGCGCGCCTGCGCGAGGTCACCACCAACGACCCTGCCACGCGGCCGATCCTGCTCAAGACCGAGATGGTCGCCGGCCATGGCGGCAAGAGCGGTCGGTATGACGCGTGGCAGCAGCACGCGTTCGAGCTCGCCTTCCTCATCGACCAGGCGGGAGCGGCCTGAGCCTCAGGCCGCGGAGCGCTCCCGGATGAGGGC
The DNA here is from genome assembly GCF_035708005.1 of Segeticoccus sp. Lineage (NCBI taxonomy): Bacteria > Bacillati > Actinomycetota > Actinomycetes > Micrococcales > Intrasporangiaceae > Segeticoccus > Segeticoccus sp. The sequence goes on from NZ_DASSTI010000043.1 coordinate 37,179, forward strand.
GATGGTGCAGTTCGCCTTCTGCAGCACGGCCGAGCTCACCGACCCCAGCAGCAGCCCCTGGAACCCGCCGTTGCCACGGGCGCCCACGGCCACGAGGTCGGCGTCGTGGGAGCGCTCGATGAGTATCTTGGCGGGGTTGTCCTTGACCACCTCGTGCGTGAACGACACGTCCGGGTTGGCGTTCAGCCGGTCCTTGAGCAGGCGCCGCACCGCGTCCTGCTGCTCGCGCTGGTAGTCCGCCCAGTCGTGCCCGCGTGCCGCCGCGGCTTCCTCGACGTCGCCGGGCCACCACGCCTGGACACAGACCAGCTGGGCGTCCTGCACGACGGCCTCGTCGAACGCCAGCTCCAGGGCGAGCTGCGCCTGGGGCGAGCCGTCGTAGCCGACGAGGATGCGGTGCGTCTGGCTGACGTCCTCACCCTGTGCCCCACGGACGATGATGACCGGGCAGTGCGCGTGCATCGCGACCTGGGAGGACACCGAGCCGAGGACGGTCCCCGCCAGCAGGCTCTGCCCCCGCGTGCCGACGACGACGAGGCGGGCCTCCTTCGAGGCGCGCACGAGCGCGGCCGAGGGGAACCCGGAGGACAGTCCGGTGGTGACCTCGATGGAGGAGTCGATGATGTGGATGGTCTCCGCCGCCTCGCGCAGCTGCTCCTCGGCCTGCTCACGCAGCATGCTGCGGTCACCCCCGAGGCCGTAGCCGAGGGAGGGGTAGTCCGGAGCGAACGCGTGGATGAGGTGGATGGGCCGTCCGGTGCGATGGGACTCCTGGGCGGCCCAGCTGAGGGCCTGGGTGCTCTGCCAAGATCCGTCGACGCCGACCACGAGGCTGCCGCTGCGCGGACTGCTGTTCATGGACTCCTCCTTCTCCAGTTCTCTGTTTCCACACTAGCCTCGTCCGCCTCGACTCTCAGTGAACACAACCTGTGGGCCTCCTGAACGCCCGGCGCGTCGGCGTGTCGTGCGCGCCGCCGGCGCCCTGCCGTCACGGTGACGCGGCGGTGCGCAGAGCGCCACGCCCCACCGTCGGGACGATGCCATTCCCGGGAATTCCTTGCTGTTCGGTCCGGCCGGGCAGCGGCTGTGGGACAAAGGGGGAGCCGGCCCCGTCCGGCGCCGGCGCAAGAGGCCGGGAGGTCATCATGGACAAGAGCACACTGGATCGACGTGCGGTGCTACGTGGCGCAGGCGCCGCCGGAGCGGCCGTCGTCGGAGGCGTGGCGCTCGCGTCGAGCGCCCAAGCCTCCCCGCAGGCAACCCAGCACCGCGTCGCGGGCAGCTGGCTGATCACCCACCAGGCCACGGGTGGCCCGCCGATCAAGGCGGTGGCGTGCTTCGCTGGCGGAGGCGTGCTGCTCGACTTCGAGCTCGCTCCGGCCGGCCCGGCCGGCGCAGGCTCCTGGGAGGGCCACGGAAACGGCCGGTTCACCGGCACGTTCTGGACCTCGGCCGAGTCCGGCCCTGCTCAGGCCGCTGTGCTGCGCGTCCACGTCATGGGCGCCGCCGAGGGAGACCGGATCTCCGGCACCTACCGCGCGACGGTGTACGACGCGAGCACCGAGAAGCCGATCGGCACGGAGTCGGGCCGCTTCTGGGGCCACCGGATCCCGTCGTAGCGCCCAGCGCCGTTGCGGCGCACCGGGCGGAGCCGGCGTGCTGGCGGTGCGGGGAGGCGGTCACCCTAGGCTGGCGCGCATGACCCCACCGTCACGAGGAGTCCTGGTCACCGGTGCGTCGCGCGGCGTCGGCGCTGCGACCGCACGCGCGTTCGCCGAGCGGGGCGACCGCGTCGTCGTGCACTTCCACCGCTCGCAGGAGCGCGCAGAAGAGGTCCTGCGCACCCTCCGCGGCGACGGCCACGCGCTCGTTCGAGCCGACCTGGCCGATCCCGCGGAGGTGCAGCACCTCGCCGGCGGGGCCGTGGCGGCGCTCGGCCGCATCGACGTGCTGGTCAACAACGCGGCTCTCTTCCTCGACCCCGCCGACGGCGGCAGCCGCCGCGGGGACCACCGCATCACCGACGTCGACTACGACGCCTGGGTGCGGGCCTGGCAGACCACGCTGGCCACCAACCTCCTCGGGCCGGCGAACCTGACCTGGTGCGTCGCGCGGCACATGCTGGGAACGCCGCCGGCGGAAGGGCTTCCGACCGGCCGGGTCGTCAACGTCGGCTCGCGAGGCGCGTTCCGGGGCGAACCCGACGTGCCGGCATACGGCGCGAGCAAGGCGGGGCTGCACGCCTTCGGGCAGTCGATGGCGATTGCGTTGGCGCCGCACGGGATCTCGGTGGTGAGCCTGGCTCCGGGCTTCATCGCCACCGACATGGGGGCGCCGGTGCTCGACGGCCCGGAGGGCCCGGCCGTGCGCGCCCAGAGCCCGTTCAACCGGGTGGCGTCGCCGGAGGAGGTTGCGCGCGCCCTGGTCGCGCTTGCCGAACCGGCCGCCGAGTGGGTCTCGGGAGCCGTCGTCGACTTCAACGGAGCCAGCTACCTGCGCTGAGGTCATTCCAGCAGGGTGCCCAGGGGGCCGAGGTCGAGGTTGAGGTCCTCCGGGGTGAGGTCGAACTGCTCGCGCAGGTGCGTCATGGCCCGCTCGAGCCGCATCAGCGCGGTCCCCAGCTCCTCGACCTGCTCGTCGGTGAGGTCGCCCTCGTCGACGCGGCGGATCGCCTGCCGCTCCATCAGCTGCCGCACGAGCTCGACGATGGTGAGCACCAGCTTGAACAGGTCGCGCTCGACGGAGTCCTTGTCCGTTGCCCACCGCTCCGGCAGCGCGTGGCCGGTCATCGACCTGCTCCCCGGTCCAGCTCGGCGCGGACCGAGGTGATCAGCGCACGCAGCTTGATCTCGACCAGGTCGATGCCGGCGATGGAGATCACGACGTCACCGCCGAGCACCACGCCCACGCCCAGGAGGCGGTCGAGCAGGTCCACCAGGGCGATCGGCTCGGTGGGCCGCTCGTTCTGGTGGGCGACGACCTCGGTGGCCTCTTCGGCGTGCAGCACCGAGGTCATGGCCCCTCCAGGGTGGCGAACGAGTAGGGCGGCCACGGGCCCTGCACGTCGACGCGCAGCTGCGGGTGCCGTGCGGTGGCGTCCTCGACGAAGGAGCGAAAGCGCTCGGCGCGCGAGTCATCCACCAGGTAGGCACCGTTGAGCACCATCACGCCGTGGTGGCCGCTTAGGCGGGGGTCCTGCGGGGGGAGGCGCCGGCTGGCGACCACGACGTCCCGCAGCTCCCCGTGGAGCGCGTCAGCGGCGCTGGCCGACGCGTGCGTCTCGTCCTCCCGCCGGTCCCGCTCCTGTCGACGTCGCTTCAGGTATGCCGTGCCTGACTCGTGGCCGCCCGACGTCCCGTCCGCGTGCCCGGCGCCCGCCGGCGGGTGCGCGGGGGAATAAGCCTTCACGCTCCACTCGTGGCGGCCACCGATGCGCTGCAGCGCCTCGGTGAGCGCCGTGGCCTCCTGCTCGAGGCGGTCCCGCACCGCGTCGTCGTCGAGGAAGATCGTCGCCAGCCGAGTCGGCGCGACGGTGGTGGCGGTGGCGAGCTGTTGGACGACCTCGTCATGCCCCCGGGCCACAGTCTCCAGCCACGACAGGTCCTCGAGGTTGCGGCGCAGGGCCGCCTCGCCGAACTCGTCCAGGTCCACGGCACTCACGACCGCGAGCAGCTGACGGTGCGTGACGGCATACACCGGCTGTTGGCGCAGCCCGCGCACGTCGTCAAGGGCGGGGGAAGCGGAAGCCGGGCACACGGCATACAGGTAGACCCCGCGCTCACCCACTGCCCGACTCCAGCTCCTCAACCCGCTCGCGCAGCCGCTGGTTCTCTGCCGCCAGCTCGTCGTGGTGGGCACGGCTGCTGAACATGGGGTCGGTCTCCCACCAGTCGATGCCCATCTCCTTGGCCTTGTCGACGGACACGAGCACGAGCCGGATCTTCACCGTCAGCAGTTCGATGTCCAGCAGGTTCACGCGGATGTCGCCCGCGATGACGATGCCCTTGTCGAGGATGCGTTCGAGCAGGTCCGCGAGGTTCGTCGGTTGGGGGCGGGTGCTGCCGCCGTAGGCAGCGGCGGGCCGCCGACCCGCGGTGTCCAGCGCGGTCGGCTGGGACTCGGTCACGTCCTCAGTCGTCACCGGTCCGCCCTCGGGTGTAGCGACGCACGCGACGGTAGCCGCGCATCCGGCCGGACTCGTCGAGCCCCACCTCGTACAGCGCCAGGATGTCGGCGCTGTCCGGGACCCTGCGTGATTCGACGACCTCGATCTGCACCGTCCAGCCGTCGTCGTCGGGCTCGATCGCGGTCACGCCCTCCGGTTGTCGTCCGGTCAGGGTGGCGAGCCGTTTGGCGGCGTGCTCGGCCACCGAGGTGAGCGAGACGTGCCGGCCGCCGTCGTGACCGGAGCCACCCGAGGAGGCGTGGTGCTCCCGGCGGTCGTCGTCCCCATGGTCTTCGTGACCGTGGCCGTCCTGGTCGTCGGCCGGCTCCGCAGTGCCGCGACCGTTCTGTTGCTGCTGGGCCTCCTCGCCTTCCTCTGCCGACTGCTGGTCAGCCATGGCTCACTCCTCCCGGCTCCGCGTGGCCCGCGCCTCGATGAGACGACGGATGAGCAGGTCCTCGCGTTCGGCGGCCTCCTCCTCGTCGATCAGCCCACGTTCGCGCAACTCAGCCACCTCCTCGAGCTCCTGGCGAATGGCAGCTGGGCTGTTCAGGCGCGCCTCGGCTTCCCGCTGCAGCAGCTCCGCAATGGCGATCACACCGCGGATCGGAGCGACCGGCAAGGTGAGGAGACCGGTGAACAGCCCCATGGACCTATCCTGCTCCCTCGGGCTCACCGACGAAGTCGAACGCCGCCAGGGGGCCGAGCAGACGCAGCGTGGCCCGCGCCCGCCAGTCGGCGGCCAGGTCCTCGGCCCGCGCCTCGAGCTCCTGCTGTCGGTCCGTCGCGACGAGCAGTGAGACGTCGGCCAGCCGGTCGAGTCCGGAGCCCGGCGTGACGCGGTGGTCATCCGCGAGCGGTGCCAGTGCCATGAGCAGCCAGTCGACGTCGCGCTGCCGTTTCGCGTCCACGGCACGGGCCACCAGTTCCCCCAACCGAACCCGGGCTCCGTGGGTCTGCTCCTCCGGCCGGTCGCGGGTCGCGGCGCGCAGGCGCGCGATCTCGGGCTCCTCGCGCACCACCTCGGCCAGCACGGCGTCCTGCACGTAGCGCGCCCGCACCGTGAACTGAGCCCGGCCCTCCAGCCGGCCCAAGGTGCCCGTCAACTCGCGCTGACGTGGCTCGAGCAGCTCCTCGACGATGTGGGTCTCGTCGGGGAACACCGAACCGAACGCGATGGGGATCACCGGTCCGGACGCCGCGAGGGCATTGAGCAACTCGCTGTGCGCCAGCAGGTCGTCGCGCACCCGGAACCTGTGCTCCGGGTCGATCCGCTCGGCGACGACGGCGAGCTCACCATGACGCAGCAGGGTGAGCTCGCGGCCCGCCGCGACCTCGGGCGCTCGGCCGGGGCTCGGGAGTGCCATGTGGGCGCCCACCACGGCATGGACCAGGAGCTCCCCGGTGTCAGGCGAAGCGCGGGTCGCGGGCTCCGACAGCATCACGAGTTTTCCTTCTCACCCTCGCGCTCCTGGGAGGAGGACCTCTCGCCGGAGTCCTCGTCGTCGTCCTTCCTGCTGTCATCCTTCTTGCTCTGAATGGCCTTCTTGACGCCCTTGATGGCACCGGACGTCTTGCCCTCGGCACCCTTCTCCTGGGAGTTGCCGACGATGTCGGTCAACCCCTCGCCGCCGTGCTGGTAGAGGTCCAAGCGGTTGGTCGCCTCGGCGAACCGAAGATAGGTGTCGACGCTCGCGATGACGATGCGCGCGTCGATGGTCAGGATTTCGATCCCCACCAAGGACACCCGCACGTACGCGTCGATGACGAGTCCCTTGTCGAGGATCAAGTCCACCACATCGGCGAGGCCACTCGGCTTCGGCCGTTCCAGGTAGCCGCTGCGCGGCCGTTCCATCGTCTCTGTCATCTCATCCACTCCTGCGCAATGGCACTATTCGCGTGCTTCGTCGCTCTCGCTGGCGTCCGTGTCCTCCTCGGCGGGGGGCTCCTCGCCGGTCAGTTCGTCCTCGCCGTCGGACTCCGGCTCGGGCTCCTCGCCGCCCTCGTCATCGCCCTCGGTCGTGTCCTGCTGACCGGTCTCCTCGGACTTCTCCTGCTCCTCCCCCAGATCGGAATCTTCTTCGTCGGTCTCGCCGTTCGCCTCGTCCTCGGACTGTTCGCCGCCCTCCTGCTGGCCCTCGCCCTCCTCCTGCTGGCCCTCCTGGGCAGCCCGGCCTTCCTCGTCCTCGCGACCTTCTTGCTCCTGGCCCTCTTGGTCCTGGCCCTCTTGCTCCTGGCCCTCTTGCTCCTGGTCCTCTTGCTCCTGCTGTTCCTGCTCGGCGACGGCGTCGTCGTGGGTCTTGGTGACCTCTTCGTCGTGGATCTCTCCCCGCCAGCCGGTGACCTCGTCGGGGGCGAGGATGGTGTTCATCATGACGTGACGACGGAAGTGCTTCATTTCCAGTCGTGCCCGCCGGCCCTGGGCCCGCCAGATGTTCCCGGTCCGCTCCATGAACCCTTGGGGGTAGTACTCGAGGGTGACCAAGATCCTGGTGAGGCGTGGGGCGAGCTCATGGAAGCTCACGCTTCCGTCGACGTGTCCCTTCTGGCCGGTCGAACGCCACACGATCAACTGGTCAGGGATCTGCTCCTTGATGGTGGACTGCCAGGAGCGGTGCGACCAGAAGACCTGCGCCTTCATGTCGACCTTGGGCTCGTCGTCCTCCTGCTGGGCGGTCTCCACCTTCTTCATGAAGTCGGGCCAGTCCTCGTACTGGGTCCACTGGTTGTAGGCGACGTGCACCGGCACGCCGACATCGATGCTGTCGACGAAGTTCGTGGACTTGGTGGCCTTGCCACCGCCTCCGCCACCACCGCCGCCCATGCCGGGGATCGCGTCCTTCACCTTGTCCTTGACGCCCGAGAGCGCGCCCTTGAGCGCACCCTTGGCCGGGGAACCGCCCTCGACGGCCTCCTCGCCGGCCTTCGACGCGGACCTGCCGAGCACGCCACCGACGTCTCGCTCACCGCTGGCCACTTCGTTGAGCCGGTCGGTGGCGTTGTCCACCCAGCCCTTCGCGTGGCCGACGGCACGCCCCATCGCAGCGTCCTTGAGCTCACGGAGCTGGCTCTTCAGCATGTCCATCGGCAGCTCGGTGAGGCTCGACTTCACCTGCTCACCCATGGTGGGCTTCGAGGTCTGGTCGTTGCTGTTCTCCGACATCGTCAACTCCTCCGCCCGCTGCTCTTGCTGGTCTTCTCCGCGGCCGATCCGCTGCGGGTGCTCTTCTTGGCGGTGCCGGAGCGCTTCTGGCGAGAGCCGGACGACTCGTCGTCGGCGGAATCGTCCTCAGAGGACGCGTCGGAGGGTTCTTGGTTGGAGGACGCTTGGCCGGAGGACTCGTCGGGGGACGACTCCTCCTCCTCCGCAGACTTCTTGTCGGCGGTATCCGTCTCCTCGTCCGCTGCTGCCTCGGTGGCCTCCTCGCCCTCGTCGCTCGACTCCTCGCCCTGGTCGGACGTGGAGTCTTCGTCCTCGGCCGGCGGCTCCTCATCGCCGGCCTCGACGCGCTTGAGCTGCTCCGTCCCGGCACCGCTCTCTGCGGCCTGGAGCAACTGCTTGGTGCGGCCCTGGAGGTTCTCCGTGAGTCCGGTGACCCGGTCGGTGGCCACCTTCACCGCGGCCAGCCGGGCGGCCTCGAACAGCTGGGTGCGCACCTGCTCCGAGAGCTCGGCGAGCTGGGGGTTGTTCTCGACCAGCTCCTGCGCCTGCCGGGCGAGCTGCCGTGGGTTGGTGGAGAGCTTCTTGCCGGCGATCAGGCCGCCGACCGCGATGGCCAGCCGAAGCTTGTGCCGTCGGCCGAGCAGATAGCCGCTGGCCACAGCGGCGACGATGCGTACTCCGGGTCCCATGGGCCCTCCCTGGGTAGGCGCTATCCGTGCCGGGGGGCTACCCCACGCCGCGATTCTCCAAACTCTGGGCCCTGGCAGTCAGTCGCGCAAGAGGACGCCGTTCAGTGGGTCTCGTCGTGCTGCTGTGCGAGGAACCGTGCGGATGCCTCATCGCGGCAGCCCGCGGCACTCCAGGCGCACGACTCGTGGGAGCAGAATGCGGCCCAGCCCTCGCCATCAGGGCAGATGTCGGTGTGCGTGCGAATGAGCGTCATCGCAGGGCTCCCTTCCATGCTCACGGGCGTGCCTAGCCATGGTCTCTCCGCGACGACGGCCGTCTCGGCCGCGACACGCCTGGCAGCACCCGGTCGCCTCGTCCTGCTCACGTCGAGGAGGTCCAGTGTGGAGTACTCCGGTTGGGGGTCGGAGTCGATGACGTTCCGGCGCCACCATTCACCCAGGGCACTCATCGCGGGAGCTCCTTTCCCTGCAGTGTGGGGTGGTTTCCACTGTCTCTGAATCACCCGACGGGCTGCTGGAGGCTTGCCGTGAGTTCGCTGCGAGCCCCCGGGCGCGCTGCGGGTGGCTTGGGGCCGCGTTCAGGCTGCTTTCAGCATGCCGACCACATCGTTGCCGTGTGCTGAGCGATGGCCGTGGAGGAACGCTGTTGCGGGGCGTGCGTGCCCTGCTGGCGGCCATCGCCGTGACGATGTTGGTGGCGGCGTGGGCGACGCCAGCGGGAGCACCGATGAGCCCGTTACCCGACAGGGCTGGCCGATGGAGGCTGCTGGGCTGGCGGCCGGTGCCCGCGAGTGGTGCCGACCAAGGGGTTGCCACGCTGTCGCTGCCGGGCAGCCGTGAGCGACTTGTGTTCCGGGGGGACGGTGACGTCAGCGGTTCGCTGCGCGCCCGAGGGTGGTGGCACGTCGGTGACCCGGGCAGCGCCGGTGGCTACCTGCTGGCGCCCTACCAGGGGCAGCCGTCGCGGCGGGCGAAGCTGTTCGTGCTCACCGCACCGGACGGCCGGCGGAGCAACTGGCTGCACCGGCTGGCGCCGGGCGAGATGGTCAACAACTCCTTCGTGGCGATCGCTCCATCGCGCCACTGGTTCGTCGCCGGGGAGTGGGGGAGAATGACCCGTCTGCTGGTCTTTCCCATGCCGGCGCACAACGCGGCAGCGCGCCCGGGACGAGACCTGCCCCTGGCGGCGACGATCCGGCTGAGCCGGCAGGTGCGCAATCTTCAGGGATGCGGCTTCGCGTCGGCGACCGCCTTGGTGTGCACGGCCAACAGTCCGGACGCGCCGGTGTTCGGGGTGTCCCACGGGCTGATCGCCATCACGTTGGCGCACCCCGTGAACGGGCGGCAGATGAGCGGCAGGCCGGTGCTGCTCGGCGCTCTGCCACAGGTGTCGCGGTGCGGCCAAGCGGAGACCGAGGGAGTGGATGTGCACGGTGACCGCCTGGTGGTGGTGGCCCACGAACGGGGGGCGTGCCGCGGCCGGGTCGACGTGTTCACCTACCGAGCCGCAGGGTAACCGCACCCCAGGGCCCACCGCGGTGAAGGCCCTTCTCTGGGTCGAGGCGTCACGACTGGGCAGGGCCTTGCTGGCGCGCCGTTGGTCCATGGCCTGGTAGACCTCGGCATCCTGGCCGAGCGGGATGGGGCCAGCTGCGGGTGGGCGGAGGTTCAGGTGCGGTGGTTGCCGGTCAGGTGGGCGTAGACCACGAGGTTGTCCAGGTAGTGGCCCCAGGTGGGGTCGAACTTGCCGGTGCAGGAGATCAGTCGCAGTCCGGCGTGGTTGATGTTGCCGTAGACCCGGGCGGTCGGGAAGTGCTTCTTGGGGTAGGCCTCCAGGCTGTCGACGGTGAAGACCGCGACGGTGTGGTCGGCCAGGGTGACCTCGATGTGGTCACCGGGGCGCAGCTGGCCGAGCCGGAAGAAGATGGATCGTCCGTCCTTGGCGGCGTCGGTGTGCCCGACGATCACCGACGGGCCGGGCTGTCCGGGGGTGGGGGAGCCGGTGTACCAGCCGGCGGGCACGCCGCCGGTGGCCGGGGGAATGTCGATCGCACCGTGGGTGTCGGTGCCGTACGCGGCCAGGTGTGAGTGGTGGATTCCGATCGCGGGGATGGTCAAGGCGATCGGTGTGGAACGGGCCAACACCGGACCGACTACCGCCGGCGTCGACGGGCTGGACGGTTCGGCGGCGGTGTGGCCGGCCCGAGGTGCCCGCTTGCCGGTGGTCTTCGCCGGGGTGGGCGGTGCGGGCAGGTTGCCCTCGGCGGTTGGGTGCGCGGCCGAGGCGGGGGGCGCGGCGGCGTGCACCTGGGCGCGGGCGCCGAGGAGCACCAGCACCGCTGCGGCGAGAGTGAGCATGACGGCCACCGCGGTCGCCAGGTGGCGGCCGCGGTGGCCGAACTGCAGCTTCATGGTTGAAGTTCTCCCGTGCCGTTCAGGGATGGATCAGTGCTGCTTGCCGAAGCGGCGACGGAGGGCCAGCACGGCGCCTGCGCCCAGCAGGAGCCCGCCGGCTCCGTAGAACAGACCCTGGTCCTGGACACCGGAAGTCGAGCCGCCACCGGTGGCTACGCCACCAGAGGGCATGGTGTTCATCTGGGAGGAGACCAGCTTGCCGCACACCGCGGGTGCGGTGCCGATCAGCGCGAGCTTCTTGTTCGCCCCGGGCAGCGTCACCCCCAGGGAGTTCGGCGTGCTCAGGGAGGCCTTGGGCGCGTTGGCCGGGTTCAGGCCGTGTACCACCACCACGGCCTTGTTGTTCTTGATCGCTGACAGGGTGTCCTGGTTGAGGGTGAAGGTGCGCTGGTAGGTGAAGCTGCCACCCCCGGGGGCCACGGTCACGTCGGTGGCGGTGTCGGCACCGGTGCTGCCCTTGGTCGAGAGGGTGGTGCCGATCATGCCGTAGGCGTGGTGTCCCTCCACGGTGGAGATGACGCCGTCACCGTTGGCATCGGCCGAGGACGTCGGGCACACGCCCTGCCCGTTGATGTGGATGTGCTGCACGTGCGGGAACGGCTTGCCGGCGAAAGCGGCCGGGATGCCGAGTGCGGACAGCGTCTTGGTGTCCGTCGGCAGCGTGGTCGCCAGGCCCGACACCTGCTCGCTGACCGTGGCCCGATCACCGTTGATGGTGATCGTGACGTGCCCGGAGGCCGCGCCTGAGGGGGTGTTCAGGGCGACCGGAGCAAGGGTGGCCTGATAACTGGTCCCGCCCGAACCGTCAGTTCCGGCCGCGTGCGCGGCCGGTGCCGTGGCACCGAGCGCCGCAAGACAGCCCGCGACCGGGACTGCGGCCATCAACATCTTCTTCTTGGTGCGCATGATGAGCTTCTTTCTCCCGTTTCGGCCCAGCCGGGCGGACGCCCCACCAGGGTCTGCTCACCGCAGGGCCGACGCCCTACGGGTGTGCCTCCGCCAGCGCTGGCCTCGCGGCCGGTGGTCCGCGGCCAACCAGCCACGGACCGCCGGTGCGGGGAGAGCCCCGGCAAGCCGGGCGCACATCAAGGATTCGGGGCCACTCGGCGCCCGGATGGGTCTGGTTTCCTTCAGCCCGTGGGCCAGCGCGAGGAGGGCGGCCCCGTCCGTGGATACGCCCCCGTGCCGGCCGGGGGTGCTAGTCGCTCTCCATCGGCGGGGCCATCTGTGCGGCCGTGGCATGAGGTGGCCACAGCAGGAAGAGGTCTACCCCAGGCTCGCCTACCGTGCTGAGCTGGCCCCGCCGTCTGGGCCCGAACCTGCGGGTGTCCGCGTGCGGGCCCGGGTCCTTCCCGACGTTCGTGCAGGACCATCGGGGAAGGAACCTCGGTGCAGCTGCGAGCTCTCCGCCTTCACGTGTCGTCGCGGCCGTCGTTGGAAAAGTCAGTCCGGACCTCTTCCTCGGCGTGGTACTTCCGCTCCTCAGCGTAGGCTTGGTAGGCGCGCTGGTCGGCGTCGGTCTTCGGAGCGTTGACAAGGCCGCGCGGGTGCAGCCGTTCGGCGAGGACAACGTTGAGTTGTGCCCCGAGCAGGGTGACGATGCTCTGCAGGTAGAACCACCACAAGATGGTGATCACGGTGGCGAAGTTGCCGTAGGTTCCCTGAGCGCTGTGCAGGTGCCGGCTGATGATGAACGACGACAACGACTGCAGCACCCAGAACACGAGTCCGGACAACACCGCGCCAGGCAGCACGTCGCGCACGGTGACGTCGCGGTCCGTGAGCAGCCGAAAGGCCGCGATGAACAGGCCGACGTCCAGCAGGATCGCGATGGCGAACCCGACGATCCGTCCGAGCAGACCCAAGCCCAGGCTGGCCGAGGCGCCGGAGACGAAGCCGGTGATCAGCGTGCTGAGCACGAGGCCACCGCCGATGGCGGTCAGGACGGCCACGCTGCGGCCGATCTGCTCGACCAGCTTGGGTTGATCGCTGCGCGGCACCTCCCACACCGAGTTGAACGCGAACTGCGTTGTCCGGACGACTGCGAGGCCGCTCCACAACGCGCTGACAGCCCCCACGATGAGGGCCCACCACGACCCGGACAGGCCAGCCACAGTGGAAGCGTCGAGCAGCGGAAACATGCGAGCCACGTTCTTGAGCACCTGGGCCTTCGTGCTCCCCGGTAGGAAGAAGCCCAGCAGCGTGATGAAGAGCAGCAGGAGTGGAATCAACGAGAAGAAGGCCCAGAAGGCGATCATGCTCGCCAGGTTGGTCGACTTGTCCTCCCCGAACTTGCGGACCACCGCGACGGGCACTGCCAGGGCGCTGTGCCGCTGCTGGAAGTCATCGGCCCGGTCCGTGACGCCCCGAGCCCGGGAGTCGGACTCACCCTTGCTCATGGCTGTCTCCTCGTGTTCAGTCGATGGGACATCGCATCGCCGGCCCGCACGTTGCCCCCGGACTGGACCGATCGCGGTGGGTGGCGATCGTGGCTCCATACTCCTGACATCCATCCGTGGCCGCCCTCCGGTACCCCACACCAGAGCGCAAGAACATGGTTCGATCGACAGGCGCACCGCTCCGGCAAAGTTGACCGGCGGTCAGCCCCCGTGGGCCGGGGGACAGCGGCGGCCCGGTCACCGTGTGGACCGGGCCGCCGTGCGATTCAGCGCAGGTGAGGATTCAGGTAGCGGTGTCGGGGAGCGCGTCCATGGATGCGTGGATCATGTCGATGACCGCGGCCTCGCCGTTGCGGGCTTGATGCACCATGGCGGCTGCCACGTGGGCGAGTCGGACGTTGGTGTTCTGGGACGCTCGCTTCAGCAAGGCGAAGGCTTCCTCCGGACCACAAGCGCAGCGGAGCATGAGCATTCCCTTGGCTTGGTCGATTGTCGCTCGGGAGGTGAGGGCCTCCTGCAGCTGTCGGTTCTGCCTGGCCAATGCGGCGAACTCGTTCAGCGCGGCGGCCAGCCCTTCCCAAACCGGCGCGTCGTCGACGGGTGCTACCTCATAGCGAGTGGCAGCCATCTTGGTCAGGGCTTGCTCGGGCAACGGCGTGACGTCGACGACTCGGTGGATGACGCCGAGGAGGTCATCCCCGT
>NZ_DASSTI010000044.1:0-6211 GCF_035708005.1 Segeticoccus sp.
CCCGGCCCGGACGGCCGGATGAGCGGCTGGCACGCCACGGCGACTCCGCACGCGCCCAACGCCACCCGGGCCGGGCCGCTGACGCGTGCGCCACCCGGGACCGCTTCGGCCTGCCGGGGTGCCGGAGGGACGGGCGCCGGAAGGGGAGCCGCGAGCGGCCCACCTCGCTCCACGAGGGACTGTGTCACGTGCGTCCCCGATCAGGTGAGCACGGCGAAGGGACGGAGGCGGACGACCGGGCGGACGAGGCCGTTCCGGACGAGGATGCCGAGCGCCTCGTCGACGCCGTGGTCGTCGAGCTGGGGAATCAGCCGGGGTGCCTTGCCGTCATAGCGGTAGCGCATGGTGTGGCGACCCAGCGGGTCACGACCCGAGCGGCCGTCCTGCTCGAAGGCCTTGATGATGCTGCCCGTTCCGTGGCACGCAGAGTGCAGGCTCCGGTCGGCCCGGGCCGCGGGTACGCACAGGAACGACGAGGTGCGGTTGGTGCCGGGCACCAGTAGCGGCTGACCCGTCTCCGCGAACGCCGGGTGTCCCGCCATCATCTCGGCCGTCCACGCACGGGCCGCGTTGTGGCGGTGCACGAACGCCGGGGCCCCGGCGATCTGCTCCTCGTAGATTGAGTTGTGGGGGGAGTCCACGACCAGGCGCAGGGAGGCGCCGAACGCCGCCCGCGCGAACTCCTTCAGGGCGGCATACGTGGCCAGGCGGTAGGCGAACCCGTAGTTCATCGACAGCCGCTGGGCCAGCATCACCCGGCGACCCTCGTCACCCTCGATCGGGATCGAGGGACAGCCGACCTCGAAGTAGCGGCTGTACCGCCGCCGCGCCTGCTGCAGGCCGGTCAGTCCGCGCAGGTGCGCCATCGGCTTGGCGACCGCCATCTCGGCACGCAGCATGCGCGAGGCGGCCTTGCGTCGGGCATACATCTCACCGATCTGGCCGGTGAGCACCCCGCCGCCGTTGTGCAACTGCAGGGTGATCTGTCCCTGGCGCAGGCCAAGACGCTCGGCGATCTCGGGCTCGAACACCTCGTCCACCTGCTGCAGCTCGAGGAAGTGGGTGCTCGGGCCGATCGAGCCGAACCGCAGGCGGGCCAGCTGGGTGCAGACCCACGGGAGCTCCTTGCGCGCGGCGCGAGCGCCGCCGAGCTCCTCCACGGGGAGCCGCCCCATCTCCTCGACCCGGTCGAGGTCGGCGCGGTCGATGCCGAACCGCTCGGCGGCGAAGTCCGCTCCCTCGACCGCGGCGCGGAGCACCTCGGCGCGGGACAGCTCGAAGGACCATGTGGGTGGGTCGGGGAAGCGCTCCTGGATGCGTCGGTAGAAGGTGCTGATCGCGGCCTCGTCCGGCTTGTCGACGTCGAGGGTGGCCAGTGCCATGCCGCAGTTGAGCGCCGCGTCGGTCAGGGTCGGCCGGATGGCACCCCGGGTGGCGACGGCGATGCTGGAGGGCATCTCCGACTTGTCCTTGTGGCAGAAGTCGGGGAGCACCACGGGGGGCGCGGCCAGGTCGGCTCCGGCTGTGCCGGCCCGGAGGCGTTCCATGAGAGTCGGGTCCGCCGGCATGCCGGGGCTGTCGAACACGGTGAGGTCACGGAGGGGGGTGCCCGCTGGAACACTCCCGCCGTCCTCGTCGCCGGGGTGGGTGATGAGCTGGACCGGCAACTCGGTGCGGTCGGTGATGCTGGTCATGTCAGCTGCCTTTCCTGTGCGAGGAGGTGCGGTCGTCGAGGACGCCGAGGACCGGCCACCCGGTGGCCGCGGCGAGGTCGGTGAGTCGTCGGATCTCGCTGTAGCGGCTCAGTCGCGGCACCACGATGAGCAGGCCGCAGGCCTGACGCGGCCGGGAACCGAGGTCCGCCAAGGGAATCGCCTCGACGCGGGCCGACAGGTCGGAGACCGTGACCATCGGTGGGTTGGCGACGTGGACGGTGCCGGGGGTGATGTCGGCACCGGTGCGCCAACGGTCGGCGGCGGCTGCGCCGCCGTGGCGGTTGTTGCTGTGGCCGTTCGAGGACGGTGAACCGGCCAGCTCGGCAGCGGTCGGGACGGTCTGGGTCGGCTCGAGCTGGGGATCGAGGTGCGCCGCGAGTGCGCGCAGCCGACTGGGGGTGGTGCCGGCCAGCACGACGGTGGACAGTCGCCGGCGGCGCGCCGCGCTCGCGATGGCCAGTGCGGTGGTGGCATCAACCGACTGGCGGTGCATGTCGCCCAGCACCGGAGCATCCAGCTCGCGCGCCAGGGCTCGGCCGTCGGCGACCCGGGGGCGCCCCACCTCGAGCAGGATGCAGATGAGGAAGCCGGCAACGATGCCGGCGATGGCCGCCAATGCGAGGTGGGTCGTCAGGTGCTGGGCCACCGGAACGGCGCTGCCGGCGTCGGAGACCAGCGAGGCGTTGCTGGCCGTGACGGTCGTGAGGCCGAGCTGCCGGATGGCCGTGTTGACGTCGGAGATCTCCTGGTCGAGGCTGCCGATCTCCGCGGTCAGCTGGGCGCGAGGAGCGCCCGAGGAAGCCTTCGCGAGCTGGTCGTAGCGGTGCTGTCGCTGGGTGATCAGCTGGTCGAGCTGCTGGTGCAGGTTGTCGTCGAGCTGGGAGGTCCGCGCGGCTCCGGAGGTGTTGAGGAAGTCGATGGCCTGCTGGGTCACCGCCTCGGTCAGCGCCTTCGCATCCGCACGGTCGGGGTCCTGCACCGACACGTCGAAGACCGCCGAGGTGCCGATCCTGGTGACCTGCACGTTCGTGGCGACGTTGGTCGGGTCCCGGTGGCCACTCAACTTGGCGTCCTGCAGGGCCAGGGAGATGACGCGAGGACTGGTCGCCACGCCCTGCACCTGGTTCAGGATCGAGTCAGCCTCGCTGTCCGACCCCGGTGGCGTGGTCGTGGCCTGCATCCGTGCGGTGGACGTGTAGAGGGGGCTCGCGAGGAGGGTGACAGCAAGGGTGCCTCCAACGGCAATCACGAAGCACCCGACCAAGATTGCCCAACGACCCGCCACGATGCGGCGGATCGCCTCAGTCAGCTCCATCAGTTCGTTCCTCTCCTGTCCCAGGAACCGTCCGGCCGATTGCCGGCGGAATCAGTAGTCATCGGGATAGATCGCCTCGAACCCGGCTCCCACGCCGACCGGCTCGCGCACCGGCCGGTAGGTGGCGACCAAGCGGCCGAGCTGCTCGCCCACCTCGGGCGCCTCGTTGCGGGCGGCCGCCGCATAGAGGTCCTCCAGCTCGAGGGCCGCTCCGGTGCGGTGCGCGCCCCGAGTGCTGAAGATCCGGGGGTGGTCGGTCGCCAGGCGTTCCTCGCTGTCGCTGAAGAGCGCCTCGTGCAGCTTCTCCCCGGGGCGCAGACCGGTGTAGGTGATGTCCTCACACGGCAGTCCGAGCTGGGCGGCGAAGTTGGCCACGAGGTCCGTGATGCGGACCGGATCGCCCATGTCGAGGACGAAGGTTTCTCCACCGCTGGCGAGGCGAGAGGCCTCGAGCACCAACCCGACCGCCTCCTCGATGGTCATGAAGTACCGCGTCACGTCGGGGTGCGTGACCGTGATGGGTTCTCCTGACCGCATCTGCTGGGCGAGGATCGTCAGCAACGAGCCACGGCTGCCCAGGACGTTGCCGAAGCGCACCGCCGCCGTGACGGTGGGTCCTCCGGCCGCGGCACGCACGACCTGCTCACCGAGCTGCTTGGTGGCGCCGAGCACCGAGGTGGGGTCGGCGGCCTTGTCCGTCGAGATGAACACCAAGCGCTGCACGCCGTGGGCGACGGCGGCCTGCACCACGTTCTGGGTGCCGAGGACGTTGGACTTGACTCCCTCACAGGGGTGCCGCTCCAGCATCGGCAGGTGCTTGAGCGCCGCGGCGTGGAAGACGATGTCGGGCCGATGGTCGCGCATCACCTGGTGCATGCGGTCCCGGTCCCGGATGTCGGCGACCACGATGTCGGCGTCGTCGAGCAGCGCCTGCCCTTCGAGCTCGAGCTGGAGCCGGTGCAGGTTGGACTCGTCGTGGTCCAGCATGATCAGCTTCTCGGGTTCGAATCCCTTGACTTGGCGGCACAGTTCGCTGCCGATGGAGCCGCCCGCCCCGGTGACGAGGACGCGCCTGCCGGTGAGGGTGTCCCTGAGTTCCGGCGACTGCACGTGCAGCTCCGGCCGGCCGATGAGCGACCCGATCTGCAGGTCACGCATGTCGGTGCCGACGACGTCGCGCTGCAGCAGGGCGATGAAGGAGGGCAGGTGGCGGACACTCGCCCCGACCCGTGCGGCCACCATCGCCAGGCGGCGAACCTCCGCGGTGGGCAGTCCCGGGATCGCGAGCACGACGACCTGGACACGTTGCTCCGCACAGACCCGCAGCAGGTCGTGCAGTCGGCCGAGCACGGGAAGCTTGCGCACGACGCGCCGGGAGGTGTCGTCGTCGAGGAAGCCGATCGGGGCGAGGCCGAACGTGCGCACCGAGCGCAGGTCCCGTGCGAGGGCGCGGCCTGCCTCACCGGCACCGACGATCAGGGTGCGCAGCCCGGGCTGCGTCGTGGGGAGGAAGCCGATCTGCTCCGGCTCCCACTCGTACTTCAGGGCGATGGTCATGATGGGACTCCCAACTCGCGGACAGCAGTGCAGACACGTGTCACCTCGTCATCCGAGATGACCGAGTCCATGGGGAGCGACAAGGTCTCGGCGTGAACGCGTTCGGCGTTCGGCCACCCGTTGGCCGGGCCCAGACAGACGGAGCGGAAGGCCGTGAGCTGGTGCACGGGGATGAAGTGCACCGAGTTGCCGATCCCCCGACGGGTCAGCTCCTCGGCGAGCGCATCGCGGTCGCGACCGAAACCCGGACGCACGCGCACGGCATACAGGTGCCAGGCATGACGGCCGCGTGCCGGACGGAGCGGGAGGCAGAGCCCGGGGATGTCGGCCAGGCCGGCGTCATAGCGCGCCGCGACCTCGGCACGGCGTTGCTGCATCCGCGGGAACTCGTGCAACCCGGCCAGTCCGATGGCCGCCTGCACGTCGGTCATGTTGGCCTTGATCCCGACCTCGTTGACGTCGTAGCGCCAGCTGGCGCCCGGGCGGTAGCGCCGCCAGGCGTCGGCGGAGAGGCCGTGCAGCCGGGTCTGGACCAAGGTGTGCGCCAGGTCCTCGTCGTCCGTGGTGATCATCCCGCCCTCGCCGATGGGCAGGTTCTTGGTGGCGTAGAAGCTGAAGCACGTGGCGCGGGAGATCGCACCTACGGGTCGGTCGTCGACCCAGGTGCCGAGCGCGTGCGCCGCGTCCTCGATGACCCGGTCGAGTCCCAGCCCGGCGGCAGCGGCCAGTTCGGATACCGGCGCGGGAAGTCCGGCGAGGTGGACGACCACCATGGCGGCCACGCCGCCGACCTCGTCGGTCACCCGCGCCACCGACTCGGCACTGGGCATGGCCGTCACCGGGTCGACGTCGGCGAGAACGGGGGTCAGGCCGGCGTGCAGGATCGCTGCGACGGTGCCGCAGAAGGTGTCAGTGGTGGTGAGGACGCGCGAGCCGGCCGGGAGCCGGAGTGCCTTGAGGGAGAGCTCCAGGGCGGCGGTGCACGAGGAGACCGCGATGGCGCGCCGAGCGCCGACGAACTCGGCGAAATCCGCCTCGAAGCACAGGACGCGTTCCCCGGTCGTCAGCCAGCCGGAGCGGAGCACGTCCACCACATCCGAGGCGGCATCATCACTGAGCCGGACCCGCGAGAAGGGGATGGGTGCGATGAGTGGCGGTGCGTCGTCGAGGACGGGGATCGCCATGGCGTGCCTCCTTCACAGGTTCTCAATGACGTTCTCGACACTAAGGATTCGCTCCTCCGCCCAGATCGTTCGTGGGGGCGATCTTGACTACGTCATTTGGTGGAGACGCCGGTGTGCGTCAGCTCGAGCAGTCCCGCCTCCCGGGCCAGGCGGACCGCGGCCAGGGTCGTGGGTGCGTGGAGCTTGCCGAGGATGTGCTGCACATGGGTCCGCACGGTGTGCACGGAGATGTGGCACTCGGCGGCGATCCGCTGCCGTGACTTGCCGTCCGCCAGCGCAGCCAAGATCTCGAGTTCCCGCTGGCTCAAGGAGCCGGGACGCCCTGCAGACGAAGGCGTGTCGAGTGACGGGTCGTCCAGCGCCCGCGCGAGCATCGCAGCGGGGAAGCTCGCTTCCCCGGCGCTGGCCCGGTGGATCGCCTCGAGCAGTTCTGAGAGTGG
>NZ_DASSTI010000045.1:0-48355 GCF_035708005.1 Segeticoccus sp.
AGCCGCTCGACCTGCTGGTCGGCGCGCTTGCGGATGGCGTTCATCTCCCGCTCGGCGCTCTCGCGCACCTTGCGGCGGGCGTCCGCCTTCGCACCCTCGGCCTCGAGCTCGGCGAGGTCGGACTCGAGCTTCTTGGCCCGAGCCTCCACGTCGGCGTCGCGGCGGTTCTCCAGCTCCTTCTTCTCGGTCTCGATCTGCGCCTCGAGGGAGGGCAGGTCGCGGTGCCGAGCCTCGGTGTCGACCGAGGTGATCATGTAGGCAGCGAAGTAGATGACCTTCTCCAGGTCCTTCGGCGCCAGGTCGAGCAGGTAGCCGAGGCGGCTCGGCACACCCTTGAAGTACCAGATGTGCGTGACCGGGGCGGCGAGCTCGATGTGGCCCATGCGCTCACGACGCACGCCGGCGCGGGTCACCTCGACGCCGCAGCGCTCGCAGATGATGCCCTTGAACCGGACGCGCTTGTACTTGCCGCAGTAGCACTCCCAGTCCCGTGTGGGACCGAAGATCTTCTCGCAGAAGAGCCCGTCCTTCTCCGGCTTCAGGGTGCGGTAGTTGATGGTCTCCGGCTTCTTGACCTCGCCGTGGCTCCACTCGCGGATGTCCTCCGCGGTCGCGAGGCCGATGCGCAGCTCGTCGAAGAAGTTGACGTCGAGCACGTGTGTCCTTCTCTCGCTAAATCTCTAGCAGTGATCAGTGGTGATCGTCAGTACGTGGTGAGTCAGTACGTGGTGACGGGAGCGGTATGCCGGGCACGCACCGGGTGCCGTGGCTCACGGACGCGAGCACCCGGCATACCGTTCCTCCTTCTCAGACTTCCTCGACGCTCGCCGGCTCCCGCCGGGACAGGTCGATGCCGAGCTCCTCGGCCGCGCGGAAGACCTCCTGGTCGGGGTCGCGCAGGTCGATCTGCGTGCCGTCGCTGGAGAGCACCTCCACGTTGAGGCAGAGGGACTGCATCTCCTTGATGAGCACCTTGAACGACTCCGGGATGCCGGGCTCGGGGATGTTGTCGCCCTTGACGATCGCCTCGTAGACCTTGACCCGGCCGGTCACGTCGTCGGACTTGATCGTCAGCAGCTCCTGCAGCGCGTAGGCCGCGCCGTACGCCTCGAGCGCCCAGACCTCCATCTCACCGAAGCGCTGGCCACCGAACTGGGCCTTACCGCCGAGCGGCTGCTGGGTGATCATCGAGTACGGACCGGTCGACCGCGCGTGGATCTTGTCATCGACCAGGTGGTGCAGCTTGAGGATGTACATGTAGCCCACCGACACCGGCTCCGGGAACGGCTCGCCGGAGCGGCCGTCGAAGAGTCGGGTCTTGCCCGAGGCGTCAACCAGCCGGTCACCGTCGCGGGTCGGGTTGGTGGAGTCCAGCAGGCCGGTGATCTCCTTCTCCCGGGCGCCGTCGAACACCGGCGAGGCGACGCGGGTGCCGGCACCGGCCTCGCGCGCGTCCTGCGGGATGTTCTTGGCCCAGTCCGGCTCGCCCTCGATCTTCCAGCCGCGGGAGGCCGCCCAGCCCAGGTGCAGCTCCAGGATCTGCCCGACGTTCATGCGGCCCGGCACGCCGAGCGGGTTGAGCACGATGTCGACGGGCGTGCCGTCCTCGAGGAACGGCATGTCCTCGACGGGCAGGATCTTGGAGATGACGCCCTTGTTGCCGTGGCGACCGGCGAGCTTGTCGCCGTCGGTGATCTTGCGCTTGTTGGCGACGTAGACGCGGACGAGCTGGTTCACGCCCGGGGGCAGCTCGTCGCCCTCCTCGCGATCGAACACCTTGACGCCGATGACCGTGCCGGTCTCGCCGTGCGGCACCTTCATGGAGGTGTCGCGGACCTCGCGGGCCTTCTCACCGAAGATCGCGCGCAGCAGCCGCTCCTCGGGGGTCAGCTCGGTCTCACCCTTCGGGGTGACCTTGCCGACGAGCAGGTCGCCGTCGCGGACCTCGGCACCGATGCGGATGATGCCGCGCTCGTCGAGGTCGGCGAGGACCTCCTCGGAGACGTTCGGGATGTCCCGGGTGATCTCCTCCGGACCCAGCTTGGTGTCGCGGGCGTCGATCTCGTGCTCCTCGATGTGGATCGAGGAGAGCACGTCGTCCTGCACCAGGCGCTGGGACAGGATGATCGCGTCCTCGTAGTTGTGGCCCTCCCACGGCATGAACGCCACGAGCAGGTTCTTGCCGAGCGCCATCTCGCCGCCGTCGGTCGCCGGCCCGTCGGCGATGACCCCGCCGACCTCGAGCCGGTCGCCCTCGTCGACCAGGACGCGCTGGTTGTAGGACGTGCCCTGGTTGGACCGGGTGAACTTGGCGATCTTGTAGGTCTGGTAGGTACCGTCGTCGGCCGCCACCGTCACGGTGTCGGCGGACACCTCCTGGACCACGCCAGCCTTCTGGGCCCGCACCACGTCACCGGAGTCGAGCGCCGCACGGTACTCGATGCCGGTGCCCACGAGCGGGGCCTCCGAGCGCACGAGCGGCACCGCCTGGCGCTGCATGTTGGCGCCCATGAGCGCACGGTTGGCGTCGTCGTGCTCGAGGAACGGGATCAGACCGGTGGCCGCGGAGACCATCTGCCGGGCGGACACGTCCATGTAGTCGACGTCCTCGGCCGGCACGTCGACGGCCTCGCCGCCCTTGGTGCGGACCAGGACCCGCTCCTCGCGGAAGTGGCCGTCCGGGGTGAGCCGGGCGTTGGCCTGCGCGATGACGAACTCCTCCTCCTCGTCGGCGGAGAGGTAGTCGATGTCATCGGTGACCTGGCCCTTGTCGACCCGCCGGTAGGGAGTCTCCACGAAGCCGAACGGGTTGATCCGCCCGTAGGAGGCCAGCGCGCCGATCAGACCGATGTTCGGGCCTTCCGGCGTCTCGATCGGGCACATGCGGCCGTAGTGCGAGGGGTGGACGTCGCGGACCTCCATGCCGGCGCGGTCACGGGACAGACCGCCCGGGCCGAGCGCCGACAGGCGGCGCTTGTGGGTCAACCCGGCGAGCGGGTTGTTCTGGTCCATGAACTGCGACAGCTGGCTGGTGCCGAAGAACTCCTTGATGGAGGCGACGACCGGCCGGATGTTGATCAGCGTCTGCGGCGTGATCGCCTCGACGTCCTGGGTGGTCATCCGCTCGCGGACGACCCGCTCCATCCGGGACAGGCCGGTGCGGACCTGGTTCTGGATGAGCTCGCCGACGTTGCGCAGGCGGCGGTTGCCGAAGTGGTCGATGTCGTCGGTCTCGACCCGGATGCTGACGTCCTCGCCGTGGCGGCGGCCCGGCAGGGTCGTCTCACCGGCGTGGAGGGCGCACAGGTAGCGGATCGTGCCGACGATGTCGTCCACGGACAGCACCGAGTCGGCCAGCGGCGCCTCGAGGCCCAGCTTCTTGTCGATCTTGTAGCGACCGACCTTGGCCAGGTCGTAGCGCTTGGGGTTGAAGTAGAGGTTCTCCAGCAGGGTCTGGGCCGCCTCACGGGTCGGCGGCTCGCCCGGGCGCAGCTTCCGGTAGATGTCGAGCAGCGCGTCGTCCTGGCCGGAGGTGTGGTCCTTCTCCAGGGTCTCGCGGATCGCCTCGTAGTCGCCGAGCTTCTCGAGGATCTCGGCCTCGCTCATGCCGAGGGCCTTGAGCAGGACCGTCACGGACTGCTTGCGCTTGCGGTCGACGCGCACGCCCACGGTGTCGCGCTTGTCGATCTCGAACTCGAGCCAGGCGCCGCGGGAGGGGATGACCTTGGCGTTGAAGACGTCCTTGTCGGAGGTCTTGTCCAGGGACCGCTCGAAGTAGACGCCCGGGCTGCGGACGAGCTGGGACACGACGACACGCTCGGTGCCGTTGATGATGAAGGTGCCGCGGTCGGTCATGAGCGGGAAGTCACCCATGAACACGGTCTGGCTCTTGATCTCGCCGGTCGTGGTGTTCATGAACTCGGCCGTGACGAACAGGGGCGCGGAGTAGGTCATGTCCTTCTCCTTGCACTCGTCGACGGAGTACTTCACCTCCTCGAACCGGTGGTCGCGGAACGAGAGGGACATCGAGCCGGAGAAGTCCTCGATGGGGGAGATCTCCTCGAAGATCTCCTCCAGACCGGAGGTGTCCGGGACGTCGGTGCGCCCGGTGGCCTTGGCGGCCTCAACACGGGCCTGCCAGCGCTCGTTGCCGAGCAGCCAGTCGAAGCTCTCCGTCTGGAGAGCGAGGAGATCGGGGATCTCGAGGGGTTCTTTGATCTTCGCGAAGGAGAGACGGCCGGAAGCCGTACGAGCAGTGGACACAGTCTGGGTCGCAGAACGCGAGGCAGCCAAGGAGGGTCCTTCCACGGGCCTGTTCAAGAGCGGCAAGTTCGCGCCACCTCGGGGCCGCCGACCGGGCCCGATCCGCCGGCGTGACGCTGGGCAGCACAACGGCAGAGGGGCGCGGAGAGGAGGTCAGGGGCAGCGCAAAGCAACAGCATACTCTCCGCGGGCACGTTCGTCCAGCCGCCCCCGGGAGCACCCGCGCCTACGACCCCTGCCGGATCGGCGGGGGAGGTCAGCGGGCCGGCTCGGACCGGGAGCGGATCGCGTCACCTGAGAATGACCCCTCGCGGCTCCCGCGTCAAGGGATTCGCCGGTATGGCGTGCCGCGGGTCTGGTCGACACGCACGAGGCGGGGCGGACCAGTGACTGGTCCGCCCCGCCTGTGAACTGGCTCGCGGCTCCTACGACGTCGCCGCTTGGCGAGCGCTCCCCGGTAGGGCTCATACCCCCACCGGAGACACGATCACTTGAGGGTGACGGTGGCGCCGGCGCCCTCGAGCGCGGCCTTGGCCTTCTCGGCGGCCTCCTTGTCGACCTTCTCCAGGACCGGCTTCGGCGCGCCGTCGACGAGGTCCTTGGCCTCCTTCAGACCGAGGCTCGTGAGGGCGCGCACCTCCTTGATGACCTGGATCTTCTTGTCGCCAGCGGCCTCGAGGACGACGTCGAACTCGTCCTGCTCCTCGGCAGCGGCGGCCTCGCCACCGCCAGCGGCGCCGGCGGCCGGGCCGGCGACGGCGACCGGGGCGGCCGCGGTGACGTCGAAGGTCTCCTCGAACTGCTTGACGAACTCGGACAGCTCGATGAGGGTCATCTCCTTGAAGGCATCGAGCAGCTCGTCGGTGCTGAGCTTCGCCATGGTGGCGTCCTTTCTGTTCCTGCCGTGAGTGGCGTGGATGTGAAGTGCGGACCGGTCGCGCGGGTGCGCGTCAGCCCTCGTCGCCACCCGCGGCGACGTCGGTGGTGCCCTCGCTCTCGACCTTGGCCCGCAGGGCCTCGACCGTGCGCACCGTCTTGGACAGCGGCGCGTTGAACAGGGCGGCGGCCTGGCTGAGCGAGGCCTTCATGGCGCCCGCCAGCTTGGCCAGGAGGATCTCGCGCGACTCGAGGTCGGCGAGCTTGTTGATCTCCTCGGCGGTCATGGCCTTGCCCTCGACGAGGCCGGCCTTGATCACGAGGAGGGGGTTCGCCTTGGCGAAGTCACGCAGACCCTTGGCCGCCTCGACCGGGTCACCGCTGATGAAGGCGATGGCCGAAGGCCCCTGCAGCTGACCGTCGAAGGCCGTGACGCCGGCTTCCTTGGTCGCGAGCTGGGTGAGCGTGTTCTTCACCACGGTGTAGGTCGCGTTCCCGCGCAGGGAGCTGCGCAGCTCGGAGAGCTGGGCCACGGACAGTCCGCGGTACTCCGTGAGCACGGCCGCATCCGAGCCACGGAACTTGTCCGCCAGCTCGGCGATGGCAGCTGCCTTCTCGGGCTTCGCCATGGGGCCTCCTTCAGGTGGTGTTCCAGTGCCGGCGGAAGGGCCCCGCAATCGAGCTGGACAGCAAAGGAGCCCCGGCGCAGGGCACGGGGCTCGCACGTCAACCACCCGGGCATACGACGTCTTGCGTCGCTGCCAGCGGTATGCCGTTCGCTTCGTCACCTGCGCAGGTCGCCCGCTGGTCGCGGGACCTTCGGACACCGGACGTGCGTGGCCACTCGGGCCAGGACACGCATCGGTGACAACCGGCGGTCTTGGGTGGCTTCAGGATACGGGCCGGCGCGCCGCAGGGTCAAAACGGCTCCCTCGGGTGGGCCGCTGGTCGGGCACCGGACGACGCGACGCCCCGACCCGGAGTCCCGGGCGGGGCGTCGCTGCGCTCGAGTGCTCGACAGCGAGCGGCGAGGTCAGGCGCTGACGGCCTCGTCCTCGGCCAGCAGGTTGCGCGTGCGGGTGGTGTCGAGCGGGATGCCCGGCCCCATCGTCGTGCTCATCGTGGCCCGCTCGATGTAGCGGCCCTTGGAGGCGGACGGCTTCAGTCGCAGGATCTCCTCCAGCGCGCTGGCGTAGTTCTCCACGAGCGCCTGGTCGCTGAACGAGGTCTTGCCGATGATGAAGTGGAGGTTCGCGTGCTTGTCCACGCGGAACTCGATCTTGCCGCCCTTGATGTCGGAGACCGCCTTGGCGACATCCATGGTCACGGTGCCGGTCTTCGGGTTCGGCATGAGGCCGCGGGGGCCGAGGACCTTGCCGAGCCGGCCGACCTTGCCCATGAGGTCAGGGGTGGCCACGACCGCGTCGAAGTCGAGCCAGCCGCCCTGGATCCGCTCGATGAGCTCGTCGGTGCCGACGTGGTCGGCACCGGCCTCGGTGGCGGCCTGCGCCTTGTCACCGGCGGCGAAGACCAGCACGCGGGCGGTCTTGCCGGTGCCGTGCGGCAGGTTCACCGTGCCGCGGACCATCTGGTCCGCCTTGCGCGGGTCCACGCCGAGCCGCATGGCCACCTCGACGGTGGCGTCGTACTTCGTGGTGGAGGTCTCCTTCGCGAGACGGACGGCCTCCAGCGGGCTGTAGAGCCGCTCGGCGTCGACCTTGGCGATCGCGGACCGGTAGGCCTTGCTGCGCTTCATGTCTGCTCCTGGTGTTCGGTGTGGAGTTGTGGTGCGGACCAGCGCGTGGCCCTCCCACGGGAAACGGAGATCAGGCGGTGTGGGGATGACTGATCTCCTCGGCGCCTCGGGCCTCGCTTCGCTGCGTTGCCTCGGCGCGGTCGTCGATCAGTCGGTGGTGATGCCCATCGACCGAGCGGTCCCGGCGATGATCCGGCTGGCCTGCTCGACGTCGTTCGCGTTGAGGTCGGCCATCTTCTGCTCGGCGATCTCGCGGACCTGGTCGGCGCTGAGGTGGCCCACCTTGGTCTTGTGCGGCTCGCCGGAACCCTTGGGCACACCCGCGGCCTTCTTGATCAGCTCGGCGGCCGGCGGCGTCTTGGTGACGAAGGTGAAGGATCGGTCCTCGTAGACCGTGATCTCCACCGGGATCACGTTGCCGCGCTGGTTCTCCGTCGCGGCGTTGTACGCCTTGACGAACTCCATGATGTTGACGCCGTGCTGGCCGAGGGCCGGGCCGACCGGCGGGGCCGGGGTGGCCTGGCCGGCCTGGATCTGCAGCTTGATGAAGCCGGCGACCTTCTTCTTGGGAGGCATGTGGGTGCGTCCTCTTTCGTGGTTGTGGGCCCACGCCATGGGCGATGACCCGGTTGCATGCCCGGACGAAGCCCGGGGCGGGGTTTCCGGGGGCAGAGCCCCGGGCGTCTAGATCTTGGCGACCTGGTTGAACGAGAGCTCGACCGGCGTCTCGCGGCCGAAGATGGAGACCAGCACCTTGAGCTTCTGGGTGTCGGGGCTGATCTCGGAGATGGTGGCGGGCATCGTCTCGAACGGGCCCTCCATGACCGTGACGGACTCCCCGACCTCGAAGTCGACGACCTTGACCTCGGTCGGGCGGCCACCCCGCTCGGCGGGTGCCCCGCCGGCGGCCGGCGCGGCCTCCTCGACGGCCGGGTTCAGCATGGTGAAGACCTCGTCGGCGGACAGCGGCACCGGCTGGTGGGTGTGGCCCACGAATCCGGTGACCCCCGGGGTGTGCCGGACGGCGCCCCAGCTCTCGTCGGTGAGGTCCATACGCACCAGCACGTAGCCGGGCATCCGCACGCGGCGAACCTGCTTGCGCTGGCCGTTCTTGATCTCGGTGACCTCCTCCATGGGGACCTGCACCTCGAAGATGTAGGGCTCCATGTTGAGGCTGGTGACGCGGTTCTCGAGGTTGGTCTTCACGCGGTTCTCGTAGCCGGCGTAGGAGTGGACGACGTACCAGTCGCCCTCCTGCATCCGCAACTGCCGCTTGAACTCCTCGGCGGTCAGCGGAGCCTCCTCCTCCGGCTCCACGGTCTCCGTGACCGGGGCGTCCGACGCATCGGCAGCGGGCTCCTCGGAGACGTCAGCCACGGGCTCCTCGGAAACGTCAGCCACCGACTCCTCCGCCGCGGGCTGCTCCACCTCCTCGTCGGCGACCTCGGCGACCTCGGTCGGGTCGGCGACGTCGACCTGGGCGTCCTGCTCGACGGCAGCGTTCGGCGCGTCCTGCTCGGCGCCGTCGGCCTCAGCGGTCCACTGCGGGGACTGATCGGACATTGACCTGCTTCCTCACTGCTGCAACATCGGGCGGGTTGTCGGGGCGGAACTCTCCGGGGCGGACGTCGTCCCCCGCCGGCACGGCTGAGGTCAGGCGGTCGCCCCGCCGAACACCCACAGGACGAGCCGGGTGAACGCGTAGTCCAGCCCGAACACGTAGGCCATGATCGCCGCGACGAAGACGATGACCACGATGGTGTACGTGGTCAGCTCCTCGCGCGTCG
The DNA here is from genome assembly GCF_035708005.1 of Segeticoccus sp. Lineage (NCBI taxonomy): Bacteria > Bacillati > Actinomycetota > Actinomycetes > Micrococcales > Intrasporangiaceae > Segeticoccus > Segeticoccus sp. Next base: position 8,683 of record NZ_DASSTI010000045.1, read on the forward strand.
GCCGCACGACCTTGCGGAGCTCGTCGATGATCTGGCTGACGAACAGCGCGATGGCACCAAAGACGCCACGCTTCTCCTGCGTGGGCGGCCCCGATCGACCGGAACCGCGGCGTCCCGCGGTGCTCGTGTCGGTCACAGTTCCTCATCTCTGGCGCTCAGGTGCGAGCGACGCAGGTCGCCGACACCTGACCGCGTGGTCGGCAATCGATACACCATCACACTACGACGCAGGGCAGGAGGGACTCGAACCCCCAACCGCCGGTTTTGGAGACCGGTGCTCTACCAATTGAGCCACTGCCCTTCGGGGTGCCGGGCGATCGACGGACCGGCCCACTGCGCACGGCCGCGGCTGCCGCGACGTGACTCAGCGTGGCGGCCATCCACCACCCGACCGACGAGTGTACGCGAGGTCCGGCCGCGGACGCGAACCCGGCGGGCGACCCCGCGGGTGGCCGAGCAGGTGGGTGACCACTGCGCGGACGGCGCGGTCCGGCATACAGGAAGCAATGGGACCATGGGGCGCGTGACCGAGACAACCGCCACCTCTGTCCCCAGCAACCGTCCCCACCCCCGGCGGGTCTCCCGCCGCATCGGCAACATCACGGAGTCCGCGACGCTCGCGGTCGACGCCAAGGCCAAGGCGCTCAAGGCACAGGGCCGCCCGGTGATCGGCTTCGGCGCCGGCGAACCGGACTTCCCGACGCCGGACTACATCGTCGAGGCCGCCCGCGCGGCGACCACGGACCCGAAGAACCACCGCTACACACCGGCCGGTGGGCTGCCCGAGCTCAAGGCGGCCATCGTCGCCAAGACCCAGCGCGACAGCGGGTATGCCGTGCAGCCGGACCAGGTGCTCGTCACCAACGGCGGCAAGCAGGCCGTCTACAACACGTTCGCGGCGCTGCTCGACCCCGGTGACGAGGTGCTGCTGCCGACGCCGTACTGGACCACCTACCCCGAGTCGATCAAGCTCGCCGGCGGGACGCCGGTCGACGTCTTCGCCGGTGAGGAGCAGAACTACCGGGTCACCGTCGAGCAGCTCGAGGCGGCCCGCACCGACCAGACCAAGGTGCTGCTGTTCAACTCCCCCTCCAACCCCACCGGCGCGGTCTACCCGCGCGCCGAGGTCGAGGCGATCGGCCGTTGGGCCGTGGAGCACGGCATCTGGGTCGTGACCGACGAGATCTACGAGCACCTCACCTACGACGGGGCCGAGGCGCCGTCGATGCCGGTGCTCGTGCCGGAGTTGGCCGAGCACTGCGTGGTGCTCAACGGTGTGGCGAAGACCTACGCCATGACCGGCTGGCGCGTGGGCTGGATGATCGGCCCCCGCGACGTCGTCAAGGCGGCGACCAACCTGCAGTCGCACGCCACATCCAACGTCGCCAACGTCTCCCAGCGGGCCGCGATCGCCGCGCTGAACGGCTCCCTGGAGGCCGTGGAGGAGATGAAGGTCGCCTTCGACCGGCGGCGGCGCACCATCGTCGAGATGCTCAGCGCCATCGACGGCGTGGAGTGCCCGACGCCGCAGGGGGCGTTCTACGTCTACCCGTCGGTGAAGGGGCTGCTCGGTAGGACCATTCGCGGCCGCACTCCCCGCACGTCTGTCGAGCTCAGCGAGTTGATCCTCGAGGAGGTCGAGGTCGCCGTGGTCCCAGGCGAGGCGTTCGGTCCCAGCGGCTACCTGCGACTCTCGTACGCACTCGGTGACAACGACCTCGAAGAGGGCGTGGGCCGGATCCAGAAGCTGCTGGCCGAGGCGCGCTGACCCGGCGGTGAGCCGCCCACGGTGAGGCACCGGTGCCCCGCCCGACGCGATGTGGACGCCCGCGGCCCCTCGGGGTCGCGGGCGTCTGCGCGCGGTGGCAGGGTCGGAGCCATGACCGATCACGAGAGCACGGGCGCGGAGTCGATGGGCAGCTACAGCCTCGACGACGAGACGCAGCTGCCGGAGGAGGACACCCTCGACGACCGCGGCCTCGAGGATGCCCTGGACGAGGGGTACTCCCCTCCCGAGCGACCGCGGGGGGTGGACAGCTTCGGCACCACGGTGGAGGAGCAGGAGCGCGGCGAGACGATCGATCAGCGGATCCGCCAGGAGGTGCCGGACCCCGAGTCCGCCTACGGCGCTCCGGAGAACGAGAGCGGGCTCAATGAGGACGATCGCGTCGGCGGTGACGACCGCGACTCGATCCCGGCCGACCTGGACTTCCTCGGCGACGACGAGGTCGGCGAGGCCCGGACCGGTCGGCTGGTGGCGCCCGACGAGGGGGCGCACGAGGACGACGAGAGCGACCTGGTGGCCGAGGACGTCGGCATCTCCGGCGGCGCGGCCTCCAGCGAGGAGGCCGCCATGCACACGGTCGACGAGGGCGTGGAGGCCGACACCGACGAGGACCTGGACCAGGACTTCCGCAACGGTCGCTGAACAGCGACTGGCAGACTGACGCCCATGCCGCGTCCGGTGCAGGAGCTGCCCAAGGCCCACCTCCACCTGCACTTCACCGGGTCGATGCGGATCTCGACCCTGCGCGAGCTCGCCGGCAAGCATGGCCTGCACCTGCCGGACTCGCTGACCGCGTCGTGGCCGCCCCGGTTGCGCGCCACCGACGAACGCGGCTGGTTCCGCTTCCAACGGCTGTATGACGCAGCACGCGCCTGTGTGCGCGACGAGGCCGACATGCGCCGCATCGTCCGGGAGGCCGCGGAGGACGACGCGGCGGAGGGGTCGCGCTGGCTGGAGATCCAGGTCGACCCGACGACCTACGCCACGCACCTGGGCGGGATCACCCCCACGCTCGAGATCGTCCTGGACGAGGCCCGGGCGGCGAACGCAGCGACCGGCACCGAGGTGGCGGTGATCGTCGCGGCCAGCCGGATGCGCCACCCCCTCGAGGCACGAACCCTGGCCCGGCTGGCCGCGAAGTACGCCGGCGACTCCGCAGGGACCGTGGTCGGCTTCGGGCTCAGCAACGACGAGCGGCGCGGCGTCACCGCCGACTTCGCGAAGGCCTTCCAGATCGCTCGGCAGGCGGGGCTCGCGCTCGTGCCGCACGGTGGCGAGCTGTTGGGCGCCGATGCGGTCGGCGAGACGCTCGATGCCCTCGCGCCGGACCGGCTGGGCCACGGCGTGCGCAGCGTCGAGGACCCAACCGTGCTCGACCGCGTGGTCGAGGAGCAGGTCACCCTCGAGGTCTGCCCGGGGAGCAACGTGGCGCTCGGGGTCTACCCCGCGCCGTCCGCCGTGCCCCTCAAGGCGCTGCTGGCGGCGGGCGCCCAGATGGCACTCGGCGCGGACGACCCGCTGCTGTTCGGCTCCCGCCTCGCCGCGCAGTACGAATCCGCTCGTGTCGACCACGGCCTCGACGACACGGCCCTGGCCGCACTCGCCGCCGGGTCGGTCCGGGGCTCGCGGGCGCCGGCTCACGTGCAGAAGCGCCTGCTCGCGGACATCGACGCCTGGCACCAGTCCCCCGGCAACTGACCGGGCGAGCCACTTCTCCGGCGCCGGGGCAGCGCGGAGCCGAACCGGGGCTGCGGTTCAGAGGGTGAGGCCGACGAGGACGGGCTCGTTGACCAAGGTGACCCCGAAGGCCTCCTCGACACCGGCGCGCACCTCGCGGGCCAGCGCCAGCACATCGGCCGCCTTCGCGCCGCCGCGGTTGGTCAGCGCCAACGTGTGCTTCGAGGAGAGCGCCGCCGGGCCGGGGAGTCCGTAGCCCTTGCCGAAGCCGGCCCGGTCGATGAGCCAGGCGGCGCTGGTCTTCACCTGTCCGTCGGCTGCCGGGAACTCCGGCGGCGCCGGTGCCTCCACGCCAAGCCGGTCGCGGGCCCGCGTCGACAGCTCCGCGAACGCCCCCGCCGACAGGATCGGGTTGGTGAAGAACGAGCCGCAGCTCCACGTGTCGTGGTCGCCCGCGTCGAGCACCATGCCGCGGCGCCGTCGCTGCTCCAGGACCGCGTACCGCGCCTCCGCCAAGGGGACCCGCTCGCCCACCGCCACATCGAGCCCACGGGCGAGGTCGGCATACCCGATGGGCTGGGACTGGTCGGACAGGTGCAGCCGGAAGAGCACGTCGAGCACGACGTAGCGAGCCGCTCCGCGCCAGAGCAGGCCCTTGAAGACGGAGCTCCGGTAGGTGAACCCGCAGTCGGCGCTCGTGAAGGTCCGCACGCGCTGCTCGGCGCGGTCCCAGGCGCGCACCTGCGCGACGGTCTGGGCGACCTCCTGGCCGTAGGCGCCGACGTTCTGCACGGGCGTCGCGCCGGCACACCCCGGTATGCCGGACAGCGCCTCGATGCCCGACCATCCCTCCACGACGGCGCGCGTGACGACGTCGTCCCACGGCTCCCCCGCCGCGACCCGCACCAGCACCACGTCGTCGTCCTCTCCGGGCGACGGCTCCACGCTGACCCCGGCCGTCGCGACCCGCACAGCACTGCCCGGGAAACCGTCGTCGGCGATCACCAGGTTGGAGCCGCCAGCGATCACGAGCAGCGGCTCGTCGGCGTCGTCGACCTCCCGCACCGCGTCGACCACCTCGTCGGTGCTCTCGGCGGTGACCAACCGGGCGGCGGGGCCACCGACCCGCAGGGTGGTCAGGTCGGCGAGGGTGACCTCGTGCTCCTCGAGCATGCGCGCCTCAGCCGAGGGCCACGACCGCGAGGGCGCGGCCGAGCACCTTGGTGCCGTCGCAGGTGACGCTCAGCTCCACGGTGGCGCGGCGGGTCGCCTCGTCGAGCTTCTTGACGGTGCCGCCGACCTCGAGATCGGCGCCGCCCTCCCAGGGCACCACCACCGGCTTCGTGAACCGCGTGGAGTACTCCACCACCCGCCCGGCGTCCCCGACCCAGGCGGACACGACCTCCACGGCCGCCCCCATGGTCCACATGCCGTGCGCGATGACGTCGGGCAGGCCGACCTCCTTGGCGAAGCGCTCGTCCCAGTGGATCCGGTTGCGGTCGAGGCTGGCGCCGGCGTACTGCACCAGCGTGGCGCGGTCGACGTGGAGGGTGCGGCCGGGCAGCTCCTCGCCGACCGACACGTCCTCGAAGCTGCGTACGGTGCCCGTCGCCATCACTCGCCTCCCCGGATCACGATCGTGGACGTGGCCGTGCACACCGGCTCGCCGTCGGTCGTGGACAGCTCGCTGCGGGTGGTGACCATGGCGTGGCCCCCGGCCTCGCGGACGCTGTCGACGTGCAGCACGCCGACGACCTCGTCACCGGCGGTGAGCGGCCGGTGGTGCACGAACTTCTGCTCGCCGTGCACCACGCGGCTGAAGTCGATTCCGGCCTCGGGGTCGACGATGAGCTGCTTGTCGCACTGCTGGGCAATGAGCACCGCGAACGTCGGCGGCGCGATCACGTCGGCGTAACCGCGGGCACGGGCCTCGTCGACGTCCACGTGCACGGGGTCGGCGGCCCCCACCGCCTCGGCGAACTCGCGGATCTTCTCCCGGCCCACCGCGTAGGGCGGGGTGGCCGGGTACTCGCGCCCGGCGAAGTCGGCGTTCACTGGCATGCCCGTGAGCCTAGGACACGACAACGGCCGCCCCGGGAACCTGTCGGTGACAGGTCCAGGACGGCCGTCGTGTGGAGCGGACTCGCTAACCTCTGGGGTCAGCGGGTCTCGCGGTGCGGCGTGTGCTTGCCACAACGCGGGCAGAACTTGCTCATCTCGAGCCGGTCCGGGTCGTTGCGGCGGTTCTTCTTGGTGATGTAGTTGCGCTCCTTGCACACCGTGCACGCCATGGTGATCTTCGGTCGGACGTCGGCGCTCTTGCTGGCCACGGGGCAACCTGCTCTCGAACTCTGGACTATCGGATGGGACTGCGTCTCGGCGCTCCACGGTACGGGACCACGGGTGCCACTCGACACGCTCTTGGTAGCGGGGGCGGGACTCGAACCCGCGACACCACGATTATGAGCCGTGTGCTCTAACCACCTGAGCTACCCCGCCAAGGGCGACCAACCGACGCTGGGCCGCTCGTGACGAGCACCGCGGCGACCCCCGCCGGAGTCGGAGCCCCCAAACGGAATCGAACCGTTGACCTTCTCCTTACCATGGAGACGCTCTGCCGACTGAGCTATAGGGGCCTGCACGAGGAAGGCGGCGCGAGCCGCCCGTCATGCCGCGACGAGGTTACACGCTCAGGTGCCTTCAGCAGAAATCGGGACGCACCCCCGGCCGGCTCGCGACCGATCGCTCAGCCGAGCCGACCCAGGAGGTGCACCCGATCTCGAGAGGGTGAACGCACGGCGAAGGTCCAGCTATTCCCTCCGTCGGCCGGCTCGCCGGCCCGCGCGAGGAAGGTGACCCTCCCGGGCACGAACAGCGGCTTGCGGAAGGCGACCTGCACGGCATACCGCTCCGGCAGGCGCGGCTCGAGCACGGCGAGCGCACGGGCGTGCACCCACATGCCGTGCGCGATGGTGCGGCGGAAGCCGAACGCCCTGGCGGCGAGCGGGTTCAGGTGGATCGGGTTCACGTCACCGCTGACGCCGGCGTAGCGCCGGCCGATCCCCGCCGGCACCCGCCAGAGCGTCTCGGTGGTGGCCTCGGCGGGATCGAGCGCGGGGAGCTCCGCGGCAGCCGGCTGCGCCTCGTCCTGCGGGTGCTCCGGCGCGGCCTCGGGGCGGAGGCGCACCCCGCGGGCGAGGTAGGTGCTCACGCCTTCCCAGACCAGCTCCTCGCCGACGTGGGCCTGCCCGACCAGGTCCACCTGGGCTCCGCGTCGGTGTGGCCGCAGGTCCCGGGCACTGGCCCGCAGCGACAGCGTTTCGGTCGCCCGCACCGGGCGGTGCTGCACCATCTGGTTGCGCACGTGCACCAGCCCCGGCAGCGCCAGGGGGAACTCCCGGTCGGCCATGAGCACGGCCTGCAGGGGGAAGGTGAGCACGTGCAGCCAGGTGCTCGGCACGGTGTCGCGCAGCGCGAAGCCGCACACCCGGTCGTATGCCGCGAGCCTGCTCACGTCGGTCCGCACCTCGCGCTGCTCGACCGTGAGGTCAGGCAGGTGCTGGCCGTGCCGGCGCGGCGCGGTGACCGCCGCGCGGGCGAGCACGGCGGGCAGCGACGGGGCGTCGTCCAGGATGAGGACGCGGCCGGGACGGTCGACAGGAGCGGGCGCCGTGGGGGTCGTGCCGGGCACCGGCCTCACGCTCCCAGCTGGGACTGGCCGCAGACCCGCAGGACCTGGCCGGTCACGCCGGCTGTGGCCGGCTCGGCGAACCAGCCGATCGTCTCGCCCACGTCGACCGGCCGCCCGCCCTGGGCGAGGCTGTTGATCCGGCGGCCGAGCTCACGGGTGATGAGCGGCATCCGCGCAGTCATCTCGGTCTCGATGAAGCCGGGGGCGACGGCGTTGACGGTGATGCGCCGGTCGGCCAGCCGGTGGGCGAGGGCGTGCACGGCGCCGATCACGCCGGCCTTGCTGGTGGCGTAGTTGGCCTGGCCCCGGTTGCCGCCGATGCCACTCGTGGAGGAGACGCCGATGATCCGGCCGCCGTCGGCCAGGCCGCCGGGGCGGTCCGGCTCGAGCAGGGCCTCGTTGATCCGCAGCTCGGCTGCCAGGTTGACCTGCAGCACGCTGCGCCAGCGCTCGGCGTCGGTGTTGACGAGCAGCTTGTCGCGGGTGATGCCGGCGTTGTGCACGACGACCTGCAGCTGTCCGGGCCGCCCGTCGACCGCGAAACGAGTGGCGACGTACTCGGCGATCCGCGCCCCGGCGTCGGCTGCGGTGATGTCCAGCTGGAGGGCGCTGCCGCCGATCTCGTTGACCACGTCCGCGAGCGCCTGCCCGGCGGAGGGGACGTCGACGCCGACCACCTGCGCGCCGTCGCGGGCGAGCACCCGCGCGATCGCGGCGCCGATGCCCCGGGCGGCGCCGGTGACCACCGCCACCTGCCCAGCGAGCGGGCGGTCCCAGTCGGTGCTCCCCGGCACGTCGGCAGGTCCGACCCGGATCGGCTGCCCGGAGACGTAGGCGGACCGGGCCGACAGGAAGAATCGCAGGGGCGACTCGAGCACCGCGGGCCGCTCGAGCGCGGCCTGCTCCACGAGCAGCAGGTTGGCCGTCGCACCGGCCCGCAGCTCCTTGCCGACCGTGCGCACCAGCCCCTCGAGGCTGCGCTGTGTCGCGGAGGCCTCGACGTCGTCCGCGACCTGCTCCGGCGGCACCCCGACCAGGAGGACCCGGCCGCTCGGCGCGAGGCGCTTCAACGCCGGCGAGAGCACGGCCCGCAGCTGCTCGAGGTCGTCCAGCCGTCGGGCGGCGGTGGCGTCGACGACGAGGCCGGCCAGCCGGCCCGATGAGTCGGTGCGGCCGTCGTCCGGGGACTGCTCGACGGCCACCCCCGCGGCGTTCAGCAGGTCGACGGTGAACCGGGCCGCGGGCGCGTCTCCCAGCCCGGCCACGAGGGCCGGGCCGTCGAGGAGTGCCTGCCCCACGGCATACCTCCGCAGCGGGACGGGCCGGGGCAGACCGAGCTGCTTGGCGAGCCGGCGGCCGAGTCCGGTGTTGACGAAGTCGGTGTAGGAGTCACTCACCGTCGGCCTCCAGGATCGCGGTGACGCCCTGCCCGCCGGCGGCGCAGATGGAGATCAGTCCGCGGGTCGGCCGCCCCTCGCGACGGGCGAGCTCGTGCAGGTCCTTCGCGAGCGAAGCGACGATGCGGCCGCCGGTCGCCGCGAACGGGTGGCCGACGGCGAGGGAGGAGCCGTTGACGTTCAAGCGCTCGCGGTCGAGGGCGCCGAGCGCGCCCGGCAGGCCGAGGCGCTCCCGGCAGTAGTCCTCGTCGGCCCAGGCGGCGAGGGTCGTGAGCACGGTCGAGGCGAACGCCTCGTGGATCTCGTAGCGGTCGAAGTCCTGCAGGGACAGGCCGTTCCGGGCGAGCAGCACGGGGACGGCGTAGACCGGCGCCATGAGCAGTCCCTCCCCGCCGTGGACGTAGTCGACCGCCGCGGTCTGCGCGTCGACGAAGCGGGCGAGGGCGGGCAGCCCGTGCGCCCGGGCCCACTCCCGGCTGGCGAGCAGCACGGTGGAGGCACCGTCGGACAGCGGCGTGGAGTTGCCGGCGGTCATGGTGCCGCCGCCCTCCACGTCCTTGCCGAACACGACGGGCAGCTTCGCCAGCTTCTCCGTCGAGGTGTCGGGGCGCAGGTTCTGGTCCCGGGTCAGGCCGAGGTAGGGCGTGGCGAGGTCATCGAAGAAGCCGCGCTCCCACGCCGCGGCCAGGTGGTGGTGGCTCGTCACCGCGACCTCGTCCTGCGCCTCCCGGCTGATGCCCCAGTGCGCGGCGGTGCGGGCGGCGTGCTCGCCCATCGACAACCCGGTCCGCGGCTCGGCGTTGCGCGGGGTCTCCGGCAGCAGGTCCCCGTGCCGCAGGCCGGTGAGGGCCTTGGCCCGGTCGACCGGCCGCCGCGCGTGGTTGACGTCGAGCAGGACCCGCCGCAGCCCCTCCCCGACGGCGATCGGCGCGTCGCTGGCGGTGTCGACCCCGCCGGCGATGCCGTGCTCGATCTGGCCCAACGCGATCTTGTTGGCGACCAGGATCGTCGCCTCCAGCCCGGTTCCGCAGGCCTGCTGCACGTCATACGCGGGGGTGCGGGCCGACAGCGACGAGCCGAGCACGCTCTCGCGGGTGAGGTTGTAGTCCCGGCTGTGCTTGAGCACGGCGCCGGCCACCACCTCGCCCATCACCTGCCCGGCCAGCCCGAAGCGGGCCACGAGCCCGTCGAGCGCCGCGATGAGCATGTCCTGGTTGCCGGCGTGGGCATAGCGCCCGCCCGCGCGGGCGAAGGGGATGCGGTTGCCGCCGACGACGACGGCCTGCCGAGCTGCCATGGGGTCTCCCGTGCCGAGGTGGGGAGCCGCGGCCGGCCGTCGAGGCGGTGCCGGTGCGGCAAGGTTCCTGATACGGACGGTAGCAGGTACTTCGAGTACGCGATACCGTTCCCCCATGCCCCAGATCGACGGCCGGGACGCCCGCTGGGCCGCGCACCGCCGGTCCCGCCGGCGGGAGCTCGTCGAGGCGGCGCTCCGGGCGGTCCGCGAGCACGGCGCCGGCGTCGGCATGGACGAGATCGCGGCGGCGGCCAGCACCAGCAAGACGGTCGTCTACCGCCACCTCGGTGACCGGGCCGGCCTGCACGCGGCCGTCGTCGCGGCCGTCGACGAGCAGATCCTCGGCGACCTGCACGCGGCCATGGACGCGCGGGCCGGCGCCGGGCGCACCGGTGACGCCCGGCTGCTGGCGCTCACCGAGGACCCGCAGGGGCTCGTGGCGGCACTCGTCGACTGCTACCTGCGGCTGGTCGAGCGCGACCCGGAGGTCTACCGCTTCGTCGTGACCCGGCCCGCCCGCTCGGAGCCGCGGGAGGCCCCGGAGCCGCCCACTGATGACCCGCTCACCGGGCTCACGCACCGGATCGCCGACGAGCTCGCCGCGATCTTCGCCGCCCGCCTCCGCGCCCAGGGGCGTGACCCGGCCCCGGCTGGCACCTGGGCGCACGGGATGGTCGGCTTGGTCCGTGCGGCCACCGACGCCTGGCTCGACGGTCCGGACCGGCTGTCGCGGGCGGAGGTGGTGGCCCACGTGAGCGCGCTGGCCGGGGCAGGACTGGCGGCCGCGCTGGCGGCACGGAAGGACGGGACCAGATGACCGAGGAGCTCACCCCACTGGGGGCGGCGCTGCGCGATGCGCTCGACGGTCGCCGGTGGGCCTGGCTGCGACGGCAGATCCGCAGCGAGCTGGATGTGCCCAGGCTCCTGCCCGATCCGGGACTGTCGATGGAGCAGCACCGCGCCTGGGTCAGCGACCACCTGCGCGACCTCGCGGCCACCCCGCACCCGAAGTACAGCTTCCCCGAGCGGTACGGCGGCAGCGGCGACCTCGGGGCGTCCGCGGTCAGCTTCGAGATGCTCGGCCACGCCGACCTGTCGCTGCTGATCAAGTGCGGGGTGCAATGGGGCCTGTTCGGCGGAGCGGTGTACAACCTCGGCACGCGGGCGCACCACGAGGAGTACCTCACCCGCATCGTCTCCGGGGAGCTGCCGGGGTGCTTCGCGATGACCGAGGTCGACCACGGCAGCGACGTGCAGCACCTCGAGACCACGGCCACGTATGACGAGTGCTCCGGTGAGTTCGTCCTGCACACCCCGGGTGCCGGGGCGCGGAAGACCTACATCGGCGGGGCGGCCTGCGACGCGCGGATGGCCGTGGTGTTCGCCCAGCTCGAGACCCGCGGGGAGCAGCACGGCGTGCACGCCCTGCTCGTGCCCGTCCGCGACGAGCAAGGCGCCGTGCTCGCGGGGGTCGAGGTCGCGGACAACGGCGTCAAGGCGGGGCTGAACGGCGTCGACAACGGCACGCTCGCCTTCGACCACGTGCGCGTGCCGCGGAAAGGCCTCCTCAGCCACTACGGGGACGTGGCCGCGGACGGCACCTACTCCAGCCCGATCGAGAACCCGGACCGGCGGTTCTTCACCATGCTCGGCGCGCTCGTGCGCGGCCGGATCAGCATCGGCGGCGCCGCCGGCAGCGCGACCCGGACCGCGCTGTCGATCGCGGTCCGCTACGGGCTGCAGCGACGCCAGTTCACCCGCCCCGCGGACCGCGCGGAGGTCGTGCTCCTCGACTACCTCACCCACCAGCGCACGCTGCTCCCCCGCGTGGCGACCTCCTACGCCCTGGCCTTCGCGCAGGACCGGCTGGTGGGCCGCCTGCACGACGTGCAGAGCACCGAGAAGCGGGACCAGCGGCTGCAGCGCGAGCTCGAGACGCGTGCCGCCGGGCTCAAGGCAGTGGCCACCTGGCACGCGACGCAGACCATCCAGGCCTGCCGGGAGGCGTGCGGCGGCGCCGGCTACATGGCCGGGAGCCGGCTGCCGACCCTGCGCGCGGACACCGACGTCTTCACGACCTTCGAGGGCGACAACACGGTGCTGCTGCAGCTGGTGGCCAAGGGGCTGCTCACGCACTATCGCGCGATGTGGGGTGACCTGGACACGCTGGGGATGGTGCAGTTCGCGGCACGGCAGTTCGGCGGCACCGCGATCGAGCGCACGGCCGCACGGGGGCTGGTCCAACGCCTGGTCGACGCCGTGCCCGGGCGCGACGACGACCTGCCGCTGCTCGACCGCGGCTGGCACCTCAGGCTCTTCGAGGACCGCGAGCGCCACCTGCTCGACACCCTCGCCCAGCGGATGCGGGCCGGCGCCGAGCCCGGAGCGGACGCGTGGCAGGTGTTCAACCAGGCGCAGGACCACGTGCTGCACGCGGCCCGCGCCCACGTGGACCGGGTGGTCCTCGAGGCGTTCGTCGACGGCATCGCGGAGTGCCCCGACCCGCGGGCGCAGGAGGTGCTCTCCCGGCTGTGCGACCTGCACGTCATGGCCAACCTCGAGGCGGACAAGGGCTGGCTGCTCCAGCACGACCGGCTCTCGCCCGGGCGCGCCAAGGCGGTCACCGCGCAGGTCAACCAGCTGTGCGAGCAGCTGCGCCCGGACGCCCTCGCGCTCGTGGAGGGTTTCGGGATCCCCCGCGCCTGGCTGTGCTCCTCGCTCGTGCCGGACCCCTGAGGCCGTCAGCCGTTGTTGGCGATGTGCTCGATCAGGCCGGTCGTCGACACCGAGGGGGTGCGCGGCAGGTAGACGACCTCGCAGATGTCCGACACGAAGTCGAACTTGCCCTTCCAGTCGTCGCCCATGACCAGCACGTCCGCGCCGTGTTCGAGGATGTAGTCCCGCTTCTGCTCCAGACTCTCCTCGACGAACACCGCGTCGACCACCCGCAGGGCACCGACGATCTCGAGCCGCTCGTCCTGGGTGAACACCGGGGCGCGGTTCTTCTTCGTGATGTTCAAGGCGTCGGCGGAGACCCCCACCACCAGCCGGTCGCCCAGCTCGGCGGCCCGCTGCAGCACCCGGACGTGTCCGACGTGCAGCACGTCGAACGTGCCGAAGGTGATGACGGTGCGGTTGCTCACGTGCTGCTCCTCGTGCTGGGGGCTCTGGGCGGCCGGGATCGCTCCCGGGGGTCGGGACGGGTCGCGGCGGCGGGCGTGGTTTGGGCCGCTGGGGCCGGGGATGCCAAGGTGAGACTACCGAGGTGGCCGCACTCGGCATACGGGACAATGGTGACGGAGCCTTTCACAGGCCCGGCTGCCGGTCCCTCCCCGGAGCGCTGGAGGGCCGCCGGACCTGAGGTAGTTTCCAGCGGCGCAAGCATGTCCCACGGCACAGGAGCAAGCATGACGGCACACCACCCCGAGGCGGCCCCGCACCACCTGGTCATCGTCTCGGGCGCAGGGCGCAGCGGCACCAGCACGGTGGCCGGGACGCTGAAGCTGCTCGGCTACCACGTGCCCCTGCCCGAGGTCTCCGCGAACCGCTCGAACCCGCGGGGGCACTTCGAGCCACGGTGGGCCGTCGACTTCCACAAGCGCCTGATCGCCAAGGCCGACGGCACCGCCCTGGACGCCCGCCCTTCGGCCCTGGAGCACATGCGCGCCGCGGCCGACACCCCCCGGGCCCACGACGAGCTGCGCACGTGGTTCGCCCAGCAGGTGCCCTTCGGCAACCTCGTCGTGAAGGACCCTCGCACCTTCTGGTTCCGCGACCTGTGGCTGGACGTCGCCGACGAGTTCGGCCTGCAGACGTCCTTCCTGACGATGGTGCGCCACCCCGCCGAGGTGGTCGGCAGCCGTGACGCGTACTACCTGAACCAGAAGACGCCCGCCCAGCGGGCCGCCGGGGAGATCGCCAACCTCGCAGGCTGGGTCAACAGCACGCTCGTCAACGAGTACACCTCGCGCGGGCACCGGCGGATCTTCCTCGGCTACTCCGAGCTGCTCGAGGACTGGCGCTCCGCGATGGGGCACGTGGCGAAGGTCCTCGACCTGCCCTACGACGGCATCGCCGACCCCACGCACATCGGACCAGAGCACCACCCGGTGGACGACTTCGTCGATGCCGACCTGCGCCGGGTGCGCCTCACCTGGGACGACCTCACCGTGCCCGACTGGCTCAAGGAGATCGCGGAAGGCACCTGGAAGCTCATCTCCGGAGAGACCGGCGACTTCTCCAGCGCCGACCTGCAGCGCGACCTGGATGCGCTGCGCAGCCGCTACGACCGGTTGTATGCCGACTCGATCGCCTTGGCACGCGACGAGATCCGCTCCGAGCAGCGCCGCGCCCGTCGGGAGACGCGCCGGACGGTCAACGCCGAGTGGCAGGAGAAGCTGCAGGAGGCGCGGGCCACGGTCGCGCCGGCACCGCTGCCGCCGCCGGCTCCCCCGAGGTTGGGCGAGCGGGCCTCCGCCGCGACCGGCAGCGCCCTCCGGGCCGCACGTCGGCTGCAGCGACGGGTGCGCGGCACGTCGCCGGAACCGCCGAAGAAGCGGTCCTGACGATGCCCGTTGCCTGCCGAACCGATGACGAGAGCGACGAGGAGTAGTTCCGTGCCCCTGTTGTCGATCATCGTGCCGGTCTACAACGTGCAGGCCTACCTCAGGGACTGCCTGGACTCGGTCCTGCGGCAGGACTTCACCGACTTCGAGATCATCGCCGTCGACGACTGCTCCCCGGACCACTCGCCCGCGATGCTCGACGAGCTGGCCGAGCGGGAGCCCCGGCTGCGGGTGCTCCACCTCGACAGCAACGTCGGCCTGGGGCCGGCGCGCAACGCGGGCTTCGAGGTGGCGTCCGGGGAGTACGTCCAGTTCCTCGACAGCGACGACCTGCTCGCGCCGGGCGCGCTCGGGGCGATTGCGCAGAAGCTGCAGCAGTCCGACTGGCCGGAGATGCTGATGCTGGACCATGCCCGCACCTACTGGTGGGGCAAGGTGCAGCAGAACATCCGGTCCTACATCCTCGAGGACCTCTCGGGCCAGGTGTTCACCGCCGAGGGCCACCCGGAGCTGTTCGAGCTGTTGCACGTGGCCTGGAACAAGGTCTGCCGGCGCGACTTCCTCGAGCGGGAGAAGCTGTCGTTCCCCTCCGGGTACTACGAGGACACGCCGTGGACCTACAAGGCGGTGCTCACCGCCCGCTCCATCGCCGCGCTGCCGTACGTGTGCGTCTACTACCGGCAGCGCCGCTACGGCAGCATCCTCGGCACCCGGTCGCGCCGCCACTTCGAGGCCTTCGACCAGTGGCAGCGTGTCTTCGACTTCCTCGACAGCCGGCCCGACCTCGACGACTGGCGGCCCATCCTGTCCGAGCGGATGGCCGGGCACTACCTGACGGTGCTGCGCAAGGAGCACCGCATCGCCGACGAGGATCGACCGGAGTTCTTCCGCCGGGCCTCCGAGCACCTCGTGAAGTATGGGCACCCGGACCTGTCCGACGCGCCGAGTCGGTCGGACGCCGTGCTGCACCGGCTGCTCTACCAGGGCGACCCGCGGCTCTTCCACCTGCTCAAGCAGCTCAACCGGGCCGAACGCCGGGCCTTCACCGAGGCGCGCCGCCTGGCCAAGCGGGCGCACCGGGCCCGCAGCCGGGCCAAGTCCGCGGTCAAGATCGCGGAGTACCACCGGCTGCTGCACAGCCCGATCTGGGAGAACGTGGCCGTCTACGCCTCGCTGTGGAACCGCTCCGTGGGCGGCAACCCCAAGGCGGTCTACGACGCGATGCTGCAGGTGGCGCCGCAGGTCCACGGTGTGTGGATCGTCCGCGAGAGCGAGCGCGAGCACGTGCCGCCCGGCGTGGACTACGTCGTCCCCGGGATGCGCCGCTACTGGCACCTGATGGCGCGGGCGAAGTACTTCGTCAATGACGTGAACTTCCCCACCGAGCTCGTGAAGCGCCCGGGGCAGATCCACGTGCAGACCCAGCACGGGACCCCGCTGAAGCACATGGGCACCGACCTCATGGAGCACCCGGCCGCCGCGAAGGGCATGGATTTCGAGAAGCTGCTCAGCCGCAGCGACCGCTGGGACTACAACGTGTCCTCCAACCGGTTCTCCACGCTGGTCTGGGAGCGGGCCTTCCCCAGCGACTTCACCACGCTGGAGTCCGGCTACCCCCGCAACGACCAGCTGGTCAACGCCACGGCGCCAGACGTCATCGCCGCCCGGAGCGCGCTGGGCCTTCCCGCCGGGAAGACGGCCGTCCTGTTCGCCCCCACCCACCGGGACTGGGACCGACACTTCGTGCTGCGCGCGGACCTGGCGCACCTGGCGCGGGACCTCGGCGACGACTTCGTCGTCCTCATGCGCACGCACTACTTCTACTCGGACCTGCCCGAGCTCCGTGAGCTCGAGGAGCGGGGCCTCCTGGTCGACGTCTCGCAGCACCCGGACGTCGAGGAGCTCATGCTGGCCTCGGACGTGCTCGTGACCGACTACTCGAGCATCATGTTCGACTACGCCAACCTCGCCCGGCCGATCATCGTCTACGCCCCCGACTGGGAGACCTACCGCGAGGTGCGCGGGGTCTACTTCGACCTGCTGGAGGAGCCGCCGGGACCGGTGGCGACGACGCAGCAGCAGCTCTCCGCGGCGTTGCGCGAACGGGCTTGGCAGACAGCGGAGTCCAAGGCCCGGCTGGAGGAGTTCCGGCGCCGGTTCTGCGAGTTCGATGACGGCCACGCTGCCGAGCGGGTCGCGCGCCGCGTCTTCCTGGACGAGCCGCTCCTACCCCTGGTGCCCTACGACCAGCGGCCGATCCCACCCGCGCCGAGCGAGGTCGACCTGTCGCAGGTGCGGCCGGCGCCGCGCCGCCCCGGTCTTCAGAGCCGGCAGGCCTCCCGCGCGGTCGGCGAGGAGGAGTCGGAGGCCCGGGCCGAGGCGCAGATGGAGGCCGAGCAGCACACCGACCACTGATCCCCTGCGACCGGGAAGTGGGGGCTACTCGGCGCCGGCCTCCCGCAACACGGCGGCGAGCTGCTCGACCATGTGGTCGAGGTCGCTCTCCTCGATGGTGATCGGCGGGGCCAGCCGGATCGTGGAACCGTGGGTGTCCTTGGCGAGCACGCCCTTCCGGGCGAGCCGCTCGCAGGCCTCGTGGCCGTCCATCAGCGCCGGGTCGATGTCGACGCCGGCCCACAGCCCGCGCGTGCGGATCGCCGTCACGCCGTGGCCGACCAGCCGGTCGAGCCCCGCGCGCATCCGCTCACCCAGCTCGGCGGCCCGCTGCTGGAACTCGCCGGTCGCCAGCAGCGCCACGACCGCACGACCCACCGCGGCCGCGAGCGGGTTGCCACCGAAGGTCGAGCCGTGGTTGCCGGGGTGGATCACGCCGAGCACGTCGCGGCGGGACACCACCGCGGAGACCGGCACGATGCCGCCGCCGAGGGCCTTGCCGAGGACGTACAGGTCGGGGGTGACTCCCTCGAGGTCGCACGCGAACGTCGAGCCGGTGCGCCCCAGGCCGGACTGGATCTCATCGGCGATGAACAGGAGGTTCTCGCGGGTGCAGAGCTCGCGCACGCCAGGCAGGAATCCCTCCGGCGGCACGATGACGCCAGCCTCCCCCTGCACCGGCTCGATGAGCACGGCGGCGGTCCGCGGGGTCACGGCCTGCTCGAGGGCCGCCAGGTCGCCGTAGGGCACCGTGACGAATCCCGGTGTGTAGGGGCCGAACCCGTCGTGGGCGCCCGGGTCGCCTGAGAAGCTGATGATCGTCGTGGTCCGGCCGTGGAAGTTGCCGGCCGCCACGATGATCTCGGCCTGCTGGTCGGGGATGCCCTTGACGTCGTAGCCCCACTTGCGGGCCACCTTGATGGCGGTCTCGACCGCCTCGGCACCGGTGTTCATCGGCAGGACCATCTCCATGCCGGCGAGCTCTGCGAGCTCCCGGGCGAACGGCCCGAGCTGGTCGTTGTGGAAGGCACGGCTGGTCAGCGTGGAACGGTCGAGCTGGTCCTTGGCCGCCTGGACCAGCGCCGGGTGGCGGTGCCCGAAGTTCAGCGCGGAGTAGCCGGACAGGCAGTCCAGGTAGCGCCGTCCCTCGACGTCGGTGACCCAGGACCCCTCCGCCTCGGCGATGACCACGTCGAGCGGGTGGTAGTTGTGCGCCTCGTAGGTGTCCGCCAACCGCAGGTGCTCGGCGGTCTGCTCGCCGACGACGAGGCCCTCGGCCCGCTCGGTGGTGGTCTGTCCGGAGGTCTGCACGCTGGTCATGCGATCAGGGTAAGGGCCCGGGTCCGCCGCTCCGGCCCCGGGGAACCGCCAAGCCGGCTCCACCCACGCGACCGGACACGACGGCGCCGTGTCCGGTCGAGAACGGGGGTGTCAGGAGCCGGTGTAGTAACGGTCCGCCACCTCGAGCGCCTCGTCCAGGATGCCGATGCCGTGGCGCACCTCGTCGGCTGTGATCGTGCAGGGCGGCACGACGTGGGTGCCGTTGAAGTGGACGAACGGCCACAGCCCGCGCTCCTTGCAGGCCGCGGTGAACTCCACCATCGGCTGGTTCTCGGCCCCGGCGGCGTTGAACGGCACGAGCGGCTCCCGGGTGGCGCGGTCGCGGACCAGCTCCACCGCCCAGAAGACCCCGAGACCGCGCACGTCGCCGACGCTCGGGTGCTTGCCGGCCAGCTCCGCGAGGGCCGGGCCGATCACGTCGGTGCCCAGGGACCGGGCGTGCTCGACGATGCCCTCCTCGTGGAAGGCCCGGATGGAGGCGACGGCCGAGGCGCAGGCGAGGGGGTGCCCGGAGTAGGTCAGCCCGCCCGGGTAGGCCCGCTCCTGGAAGGTCGCGGCGATGTCGTCGGAGATGATGACGCCGCCGAGCGGGACGTAGCCGGAGTTCACGCCCTTGGCGAAGCAGATGAGGTCCGGCGTGACCCCCCAGTGGTCGATCGCGAACCACTCGCCGGCGCGCCCGAACCCGGCCATCACCTCGTCGGCGATGAGCAGGATGCCGTGCTCGTCGCACAGCTCCCGCACGCCCTGCAGGTAGCCGTCCGGCGGCACGAGCACGCCGTTGGTGCCGACGATCGTCTCCAGCAGGATGGCGGCGACGGTGTGCGGGCCCTCGACCATGAGCGTCTCGCGCAGGTGCTGCAGCGCTCGCTGGCACTCCTCCTCGTCGTTGCCGGAGTGGAACGACGAGCGGTAGGTGTAGGGACCCCAGTAGTGGACGACACCGGGCATACCGGGCTCCGAGGCCCACCGGCGCGGGTCTCCGGTGACGGTGATCGACCCGGCCGTCGCGCCGTGGTAGCTGCGGTAGGCGGCCAGCACCTTGTGCCGGCCCGTGTGCAGCCGCGCCATCCGGATCGCGTTCTCGTTCGCCTCCGCACCGCCATTGGTGAAGAAGACGGTGTCGAGCCCCTGCGGCGCCACCTCGGCGATGAGCCGGGCGGCCTCGCCGCGCGCGTCGTTGGCGAAGGTCGGCGCGATGGTCGCCAGCTTGGCCGCCTGCTCCTGGATCGCCGCGACCACCTTGGGGTGCTGGTAGCCGATGTTGACGTTGACCAGCTGCGAGGAGAAGTCGAGGTAGCGGTTGCCGTCGTAGTCCCAGAACCACGAGCCCTGACCCCCCGCGATGGGGAGCGGGTCGATCTTCGCCTGGGCCGACCACGAGTGGAACACGTGCGAACGGTCCAGCTCGTGCACCCGCTTGCCCTCGGCCGGATCTGCGTGCGTCGCTGCCTTGGCCGCCGTCGCTGCGGTCCGGTCGGTCGTGTCAGTCATTCGGTATGCCGTCCTCTCACCAGTTCTGGTATGTCACCGGGGGATTCAGCGGGTGCGGGGGAAGCCCAGGTCGATGCTCGAGGTGGCCGGGTCGGGCCAGCGCGAGGTGACGACCTTGCCACGGGTGTAGAAGTTGACGCCCTCGGGGCCGTACATGTGGGTGTCGCCGAACAGGGAGGCCTTCCAGCCGCCGAAGGAGTAGTAGGCCACCGGGACGGGGATCGGCACGTTGATGCCGACCATGCCCACGTGGACGTCGAACTGGAACTGACGGGCCGCGCCGCCGTCCCGGGTGAAGATGGCCGTGCCGTTCGCGAACGGGTTGGAATTGATCAGCTCCAACCCCTCCTCGTAGGTCTCCACCCGCACGACGGACAGCACCGGGCCGAAGATCTCGTCGGTGTAGACGGTCATCTCGGGCTTGACGTGGTCGAGCAGCGTGGTGCCGAGGAAGAAGCCGTCCGAGGGCACCTCGGCCTCGCGACCGTCGACGACGACCGCCGCGCCCGCGTCGGCGCCCTGGGCGATGTAGCCCGCGACCTTGTCGCGGTGCTGCTGGGTGATGAGCGGGCCCATGTCCGTGTCCGGGTCCGCGCCGGAACCGACCTTGAGCTTGGGCAACCGCGCCGCCACGGCGTCGACGAGCTTGTCGCCCACGTCGCCGACCGCGACCGTCACCGACAGCGCCATGCACCGCTCGCCGGCTGCGCCGTAGGCCGCCCCGACGATCGAGTCCGCGGCCATGTCGATGTCGGCGTCGGGCAGGACGAGGGCGTGGTTCTTCGCGCCGCCGAGCGCCTGGACCCGCTTGCCGTTCGCGGTGCCCCGCTCGTAAATGCTCCGCGCGATGGGGGTCGAGCCGACGAAGCTGATCGCCGCGATGTCCTCGTGGTCGAGCAGCGCGTCCACCGCCTCCTTGTCACCCTGCACGACGGTGAAGACGCCGTCCGGCAGACCGGCCTCCTTCCACAGCCGGGCCAGGACCAGCGAGGCGGAGGGGTCCTTCTCGCTGGGCTTGAGCACGAAGGCGTTGCCGCAGGCGATGGCGTTGGCGCACATCCACAGCGGCACCATCGCCGGGAAGTTGAACGGGGTGATGCCGGCGACGACGCCGAGCGGCTGGCGGATGCTGTAGACGTCGATGCCGGTCGAGGCCTGCTCGGAGAAGTCGCCCTTGAGCAGTTGCGGCACGCCGGTGGCGAACTCGACGTTCTCGAGGCCCCGAGCCACCTCGCCCGCGGCGTCGGAGAGCACCTTGCCGTGCTCGGAGGTGATGACCTTCGCGATCTCGTCGGTGTGCTGGTGCAGCAGCTCGCGGAACGCGAACAGCACGGCAGCGCGCTTGGACAGGGACGACTGCCGCCACTCGGCCGCCGCCTGCTTGGCGGACGTCACCGCGGCGTCGACCTCGGCGGCGGAGGCGAAGTCGACCTCGCCGCTCTGCTCGCCGGTGGCGGGGTTGTAGACGGGACCAGTGCGGCCGGAGGTGCCCGCCGTGTCGCGTCCGTCGATCCAGTGGGAGATGCGCGTCGTCATGGCGCCAGAGTACGAAGTGGCATTGCGCCACACAATCCCCTCGTTGTTCTGTGACAAAGTAGGTTCATGGCGCAGACCGCAGGTGCCCATTCGACCTCCCGGGCAGGGCGGCACGGTGTCCCGACCCACGACTCCCTGGCCGCACTGTCCGCGATCGAGGAACGCCTCGAGGACCCGTCGGCACGCGGACTGGCCAATGCCGTGAGCAACGCGGTCCGGGACGGCGTGATCGTCGCCGGCACGCGGCTCCCCCCGATCCGCGAGGTGGCCACCCAGCTCGCCCTCTCCCCCACCACGGTGAGCGCGAGCTGGTCGCTGCTCTCCCGGTCGGGCACCATCCACACCGAGGGTCGGCGGGGCACGACGGTCACCGACCCGGGCACCCCGGCCGCGGGCCGCTACCGCCAGGCGCTGGAGCACCAGAGCGACTTCGCCCTCGACCTGTCCACCGGCGTCCCGGACGCCGCCCTGCTGCCCAGCCTGGGCCAGGCCCTGCGTGCGCTCCGCACCGCCGGGACGCCGGGCAGCTACCTGGAGGAGCCGGTCCTCCCGCGGTTGCTCGACGTGCTGCGCGACGACTGGCCCTACGCCGCCACCGAGCTCACCGTCGTCGACGGCGCCATGGACGGGATCGAGCAGATCGCGCGCACCACACTGCGTTTCGGCGACCGGGTCGCGGTGGAGCATCCCTGCTTTCCCCCGCTCGTGGACCTGCTGGAGTCGATGGGGGTGCGGACCGTCGGCGTCCCGGTGGACGAGGACGGTATGTCGGCCGCGGACCTCGCGGAGGCCCTCACCTCACCGATCGTGGCGGTGGTGCTGCAGCCCCGGGCGCAGAACCCGACGGGAGTCTCGCTGAGCGAACGACGCGCCCGCGAACTGGTCAAGGCTCTTCGGCCGACGAACACCCTTGTCATCGAAGACGACTCGGCCGGCGCCATCGCCACCAGCCCCGCGCTGAGCCTGGGCCGGTGGCTGCCCGGGCAGACGGTGCACATCCGCAGCTTCTCCAAGTCGCACGGGCCGGACCTGCGCTTGGCCGCCCTCAGCGGGCCGGCGCCGCTGATGCACGAGGTGCGGGCCCGGCGTCAGGTCGGCCAGGGCTGGAGCAGCCGTCTGCTGCAACGGATCCTGCTCAGCCTGCTCACCGAGCAGGAGAGCATCGCGCAGGTCGAGCACGCCCGCGTCGAGTACGCACGCCGACGGTCAGCCCTCGTGGACGCGTTGGAGGCGCACGGCATACCCGTGGGCGGGTCGGACGGCATCAACATCTGGGTGCCCGTGCACGACGAGACGGCCACGGTCGTGCGGCTGGCGAGCCAGGGCATCGGGGTGACGCCGGGTGCCCCCTTCGCCGTCCTGGACGATGAGGAGGGCCACATCCGCGTCACCTGCGGGCTGCTCGCCGAGGGTCAGGCCGACCTCGCGCAACACCTCGCCGCCGCCGCGCGCACGCGCACCTGGCGCCCCCGCGCGCGCTGACCTCGGACCGACGACGCCGTCGGTGGCGTTTCGCGCCCGTCATCACCCCCGACACGCCACCGACCGGGTCGTCAGTCGCAGAGGAGCACTCGGATTCTCGCTCCGTCGTCGTCAGGCCATGCCCTCGGGCCTGACTCCTCGTCGCTCCGAGCCTCCTCCGTCGGATTCTCGCTCCGTCGTCGTCAGGCCAGCATCGCCATGAGCTCGTAGTCCGGGTCACCCGACATCGCGGCCGCCATCTTGAGGAACGGCCGGGCCTCGTCGCGCCGGCTCAGCCGCTGCAGGGTTCGCCCGAGCATGAGGTGCGCGTACGCCTCCGTGGGGGCCCGGTCGATGACGCCACGCAGGGCAGACTCGGCGCGCTGCAGCTGCGCGGAGTGGTAGTAGGAACGGGCCAGCAACAGCCGCGGCGCGACCGTGTCCGGCGCGGCCTCGACCACGCCCTCGAGGATCTGGGCCGCCGTGATGAAGTCGCCGCTGTCGAAGAACAGCTGCCCCCGCTCGTAGGCCTCCAAGGTCATCTCGTCCATGGCGCACCTGCCTTCCTCGCTCGGGCCTGTCAACACCAGCATCGCCCCTGCCATTCCGCGGCGCAGCGGGACGGCTGTGCGAGGATCGCCGCCGTGAGGACGATCGACTCGTTGGGCCCCTTCGCCGACCACCTGGGCATCACGCTGGACTCCGCCGACGGTGACCAGGTGCGCGCCCACTGGACGGCGCGGGAGGAGTTCCACCAGCCCTACGGTCTCGTACACGGCGGAGTGCACTGCAGCGTCGTGGAGACGCTCGCGAGCATCGGCGCCGCCCTCTGGCTCGGCGACCGCGGCCGGGGCGTGGTCGGTGTCAACAACAACACCGACTTCTACCGCGCCGTCCGCGAGGGCGAGATGACCTCGGCCGCCCAGCCACTGCACCGGGGACGCAGCCAGCAGGTGTGGCTCGTGGAGACCTTCGACGCGCGGGAACGGCTGGTCGCGCGGGGGCAGGTGCGGCTCCAGAACCTGAACTGATCCGGCTCGAGCGGACATCGGGCCTCCGCCACGCCGTAGGGTGGTGGCGATGCGCTTGATCGGGGTGGTCTCCTCGGCCAGCGGCTTGGTGCCGCGGGCGCACCTGTACTGGGGTTTCCGCGGCCGCGAGGAGTTCCTCGCCCGGGCGGCGGAGTTCCTCCACGACGGCATCGTGGAGGGTCAGTACGTCGAGTTCGTGGGCCAGGGCAGCGTCGAGGAGCTCACCGCGCAAGTGCGCGAGCTGCCCGGCGGGGAGGCCGGCCTCCGGACGCGGCAGGTGGGGGTATGCCCGGTCGAGCAGTTCTTCGTGATGACGGAACCGGGCGTCGTCGACGCCGTTGCGTCGGTGCAGAGCCGGATCACGGCGGGCAAGCAGGCCATGGCCGCCGGGTTCAGCGCGTCCCGCGCCGTGGTGGACGCGACGTCGGTGGTGCGCACGCCCCGGGCCCGCGAGGCGTTCGCGCAGTTCGAGCACCTGATCGACGTGGAGATGAGCCGACTGCCGATCTCGGCGATGTGCGCCTACGACACCCGTCTCGTGGACCACGCCACGCTGGCGCACCTGGCCGCGCTCCATCCCGTGTGCTGCCCCGGCGCCGGGCCGCTGCGGCTGTATGCCGACCCGGGCACGGACCTCGCCGTCGCGGGGGAGGCGGACGGTGCCTCCGCCGTCCTCGTCACCGCCGCCCTCCAGACGGTCCTTCCCCTCCTGCCCGCGCCGTCCCTCCGCATCGACGCGTCCGAGTTGCAGTTCGCCGACCACCGGGGCCTCATGCTGCTGGACGACGCCCTGGCCGGGCAGGGCCGCACCGCGGTGCTCCAGGGCACGGCACGGACGCTGAGCACGCTGGCCCAGCTCCTGCCGCTGCGTGCTCTGCGCGTGGAGGGGGTGGCCGCCAGATGACCGGCCAGCCCCACCACACCAGCGCCGTCCACGCAGCCGCCATCTACCGCACCGAGGCGGAGCTGGTCGAGGCCGCAGTGCCGTTCCTCACCGAGGGCGCTGCCCGGGACGACGCGCTCATCCTCGCCGCGGGTGCGCGGACCGCGGCAACGCTGCTGCCCCACCTCCCACCGACGGCAACGGTCACGCAGCTCGAGGGGGCGTACGAGCGTCCGGCGACGACCATCCGCCACCTGCTCGAGCTGCTCCGTGCCCGGCCGCCCGCGGCGGGACGCGTGCGTGTGGTCGGCCAGGTGCCGGACCACGCGACGCAGACCGGCTGGTGGCCGTGGGCCCGCTACGAGGCGGCGGCCAACGCGCTCTTCGGCGAGTTCGCGTTCTCGGGACTGTGCCTGTACGACGCCCGCAGCACGCCGCCAGCGGTGGTCGACGACGTCGAGTGCACCCACCACACCCTCGTCCTGGGCCCTGAGTGGCGGCCCAGCCCGCGGTATGTCGACCCGGTCACCTTCCTGCGCCGTCCTGCCGCCCCCGGCCCGGACTCCCTGCCCTCATCACCACCCGCGGTCGAGCTGCACGACCCGACTCCGGCGCAGGCCAGACGGGCCCTGCAGCAGCTCGCCGTGGGGCGCATGCTGGACGCGGCCACCACCGACACCGTGGTGTTCGGCGTCAGCGAGGCGGTGGCCAATGCCCACCTGCACGGCACGCCACCGGTCGAGGTCCGCGTCTGGGTCGGCGCGGATCGCCTCGTGGCCACCGTCCACGACACCGGGCCGGGCCCCCAAGACCCCTATGCCGGACTCGTCAAGGCCCGCGGGGCCGACGAGGTCGGCGGCTATGGTCTGTGGGCCACGCACCAGCTGTGCGACGAGGTCGTGCACCTGCGCGACGACCGTGGTTTCACCCTCCGCCTGACCGTCCGGCGCCGCTGACGGCAAAAGGTCTGAGGCCGGACCATTGACCGCTAGGTGTGAGGCACGCCATACTCCTGCCTCATCGCGTTGTCGACACCCCTCGACGTTGTCGACCCCCGCCGGCGGCCTTGGGAGGCCCGATGAGCAAGGACCAACTCAGCCACTCCACCGAACTCGATGACGACGCCCGCCTGCTGGCCGAGATGGGCTACAAGCAGGAACTGCACCGCGGCATGTCGGCGTTCTCCAACTTCGCCGTCTCCTTCTCCATCATCTCGATCCTCGCCGGTTGCATCACCTCCTACGGCATTGCGCTGAACTCCGGCGGCCCCTCCACGATCGTGCTCGGCTGGCTGATCGTCGGCGTCTTCGTCGCCTGCGTCGCGCTGGCGATGGCCGAGGTCTGCTCGCGCTACCCCACCGCCGGCGGGCTCTACTTCTGGGCCGGGCGGTTGGCCCGCCGGAACAAGAAGGTCTGGGCCTGGTATGTCGGCTGGTTCAACTTCATGGGGGAGATCGGCGTGACAGCGGCGATCGACTTCGGCTGCGCCACGACCTGGTCGGCGTTCATGAACCTCGTGTGGGGTGTGAACGTCACCCCGGGCCGGGTGTTCGGCCTGTTCGTCGCGATCATCGTCACCCACGCCCTGCTCAACACCTTCGGTGTCAACCTGGTCAGCCTGCTGTCCAAGGTGTCGGCCTGGTGGCACGTCGTCGGCGTGCTGGTCATCGTGGCCTTCCTGTGGATCCTGCCGGAGAAGCACCAGAGCGTGAGCTGGACGCTCACCGGTTGGCACAACACCACCGGCTGGGGCTTCACGCCCTACGTGTTCTTCATGGGCCTGCTCATGGCGCAGTACACCTACACCGGCTACGACGCCTCGGCCCACGTGGCGGAGGAGACCCGGGGCGCCTCGCTCAGCGCCCCGCGCGGCATCGTCATGAGCGTGGTCGTCTCGATCATCGGCGGCTTCATCCTGCTCTACTCGATCACCGCGGCGATCCCGGACGGCAGCCCGGCCGGGCTGACCAAGCTGGCCGAGACCAACACCGGCCTGCCCCCGGCGCAGGTCTTCCTCGACGCCCTCAACAACCCGGGCGTCGCGAAGTTCCTCCTGTTCATCGTGTGCGTCGCCCAGTACTTCTGCGGGATGGCGTCGGTCACGGCGAACTCGCGCATGACCTTCGCGTTCTCACGCGACAAGGCGCTGCCCGGGTCCCGCTGGTGGGCGAAGGTGAACCCGCGCACGGGCACCCCGACGAACTCGATCTGGTTCTGCGTCGTCCTCTCGATCCTGCTGGCCAGCCCGGCGCTGTTCAACGCCACGGCCTACCTCGCGGTCACGTCGATCGCGGTGATCGGGCTCTACATCGCCTACGTCGCCCCGGTCTTCCTGCGCCGCCGCGCGGAGAACTTCCAGCCCGGGCCGTGGCACCTGGGCCGCTGGAGCCCGTTGATCGGCTGGGTCGCGGTGGTGTGGGTGTGCGTCATCTGCGTCATGTTCATCCTGCCGCCGGTGCGGCCGATCACCGTGGACACGTTCAACTACGCCCCGGTCGCCGTGGTGGCCGTGTTCCTCTTTGCGACCATCTCCTGGTTCGTCGGGGGACGGACGCACTTCATGAAGGGAGCCTCCCCCGAGGACCACAACGCGGCCGACCCCGAGCAGGTCCTCGAGGAGGAGGTCCACGGCCACGGAACCAGCGGCGACGAACCCGACAAGGTCCTGGACTAGTGGCCAGACCGACCGCCCCGGCCGCCGTCCGCGACCCGGGGCCGGCGCAGCTCGACGCGGAGGTGCTGCGCGACGTGGCGCTGCAGCCGGTCCGCGCCCACCACGCCTTCGAGTCGTGCGTGGAGCAGTTGGCGACGGCCGTCCGGCTCGGGGTCTACCCCAAGGGCAGCATGCTGCCGCCCGAACGGGAGCTGGCCGGCCGGATGGAGGTCTCCCGGGCCACGCTGCGCGAGGCGATCGCCGCGCTGCGGCAGGCCGGACTGCTGGAGACGGTGCGCGGCCGGGGCGGCGGGACGGTGGTGCTGGCCCAGCCGGAGATCGTCCGCGACCGGCCCGCGGACCTGGGGGATCGACGTGAGGACCTGTTGGACTCCTTGGTGTTCCGCCGCATCGTCGAGCCGGGTGCCTGTGCGCTCGCCGCCTCCCGTGGGCTGGAGCCGCACCAGCACGAGATCCTGCGCGCGGCCCTCGGTGACGTGGCGCGGGCCGAGGGCCGGCGCGCGCACCGGCAGGCGGACTCGCGCCTGCATCTGGCGATCGCGACGCTGACCGGTTCCTCCCACGTCGTCGGCGCGGTCACGCGGGTCCAGGCGGACCTGCACACCCTGCTGACGGCGATTCCGGTGCTGGCGGTCAACATCGACCACTCCAGCGCCCAGCACGAGGCGATCGTGCAAGCCATCATCGCCGGCGACGCCGACGGGGCCCGGCTCAGCATGGAGGAGCACTGCGACGACACCGCGGCCCTGCTGCGCGGCCTGCTCGGCTGACCAATGAAGGAGAACTGATGAGCTCGGTCCGGAGGAATGACCGGATGCTGACCCTGGAGCAGCTGCGGGGCCGCATCGAGGCGGGTGAGGTCGACACGGTCATCGTGGCGTTCACCGACATGCAGGGGCGCCTGCAGGGCAAGCGGCTGCACGCCCGTTACTTCCTCGACGAGGTGGTGGGACACGGCACCGAGGGCTGCAACTACCTGCTGGCCGCCGACGTGGAGATGAACACCGTCTCCGGCTATGAGATGACCTCGTGGGAGAAGGGCTACGGGGACATGGCGTTTCGGCCCGACTTCGACACGATCCGGCTACTGCCCCACCTGCCGGGCACGTCGATGGTCCAGTGCGACCTGGCGTGGATGGACGACACGTGGGTGGAGCAGTCCCCACGCCGGATCCTGGCGACCCAGCTCGAGCGTGCCGCGGCCGACGGCCTCGTGGCGGTGGCGGGGACCGAGCTGGAGTTCATCGTGTTCAACGACAGCTTCGAGCAGGCCTGGGACCTGCGCTACCACGGGCTCACTCCCGCCAACCAGTACAACGTCGACTACTCGGTGCTGGGCACCTCACGGGTCGAGCCGCTGCTGCGCGACATCCGCAACAGCATGTATGCCGCGGGGCTGGACGTGGAGTCCGCCAAGGGTGAGTGCAACCCGGGGCAGATGGAGATCGGCTTCCTCTACGACGAGGCGATGCGCACGGCCGACAACCACGCGGTCTACAAGACGGCGGCCAAGGAGATCGCCGCACTGCACGGGCAGTCGCTGACGTTCATGGCGAAGTACAACGAGCGCGAGGGGAACTCGTGCCACATCCACCTGTCGTTGCGGGGCTCGGGCGGGTCACTGGTGTTCTGGGACGAGGAGCGCGGCGCGCGGACGCCGATGTACGACCAGTTCATCGCCGGCGTGCTCGCGACCATGGCGGAC
The DNA here is from genome assembly GCF_035708005.1 of Segeticoccus sp. NCBI lineage: Bacteria > Bacillati > Actinomycetota > Actinomycetes > Micrococcales > Intrasporangiaceae > Segeticoccus > Segeticoccus sp. The sequence continues at coordinate 37,615 of NZ_DASSTI010000045.1, forward strand.
TTCACGCTCCTCTACGCCCCGAACGTGAACTCCTACAAGCGGTATGCCGACGGATCGTTCGCCCCGACCACGATCGGCTGGGGCACCGACAACCGCACCTGCGCCGTCCGGCTCGTGGGGCACGGCGCCTCGGCACGGCTGGAGAACCGGCTGCCCGGTGGTGACGTCAACCCCTACCTCGCGCTGGCCGCGATGCTCGCCGGTGGCTTCCACGGGATCGACCACGAGCTCGAGCTTCCCGCCGAGGTCGTCGGCAACGCCTACACCTCCGGCCTGCCGCACGTGCCGACGACGCTGCAGCAGGCGCGGGACGCGTTCCACCACTCCGATCTGGCGCGCAAGGCGTTCGGGGACACTGTCGTGGACCACTACACCAACATGGCGGACGTCGAGCTCGCCGCGTTCAACGCCGCCGTGACCGACTGGGAGCTGCATCGCGGCTTCGAGAGGATGTGACCCGCCACGTGAGCCAGACCCACCGCGTGATCAACCCGGCGACCGAGGAGACGGTCGCCGAGGTGCCGTTGGCCGACCTGGCCGAGGCGGACGCCGCGATCGAGGCCGCCCACGAGGCCTTCGCGTCCTGGCGCGCCGTCGCGCCGGGCGAGCGAGCCGCCCTGCTGCGCCGGTTCGCGTCCGTGGTGGACGCGCACGTCGAGGAGCTGGCCGAGCTGGAGGTGCGCAACGCCGGGCACACGTGGAACAACGCGCGGTGGGAGGCCGGCAACGTCCGCGACGTGCTGAACTACTACTCCGCCACACCGGAACGCTTGTTCGGCAGGCAGATTCCCGTCCCCGGTGGGGTCGACCTCACCTTCCGCGACCCGCTCGGCGTAGTGGGAATCATCGTGCCGTGGAACTTCCCGATGCCCATCCTGGGTTGGGGCATGGCGCCGGCCCTCGCGGCCGGCAACACGGTGGTGCTCAAGCCCGCCGAGCTCACCCCGCTGACCGCGATTCGCATCGGTGAGCTGGCACGCGAGGCAGGCCTGCCCGAGGGCGTGCTGACCGTCATACCGGGTCGTGGAGACGTGGTCGGTGAGCGGTTCGTCACCCACCCGCTCGTGCGCAAGGTGTGCTTCACCGGCTCCACCCGGGTGGGCAAGAAGGTGATGGCGGGCTGCGCCGAGCAGGTGAAACGGTGCACCCTCGAGCTCGGCGGCAAGAGCGCCAACATCGTCTTCGCCGACGCCGACCTGGCCAAGGCCGCCGCGACCGCGCCGTACGCGGTCTTCGACAACGCCGGGCAGGACTGCTGCGCGCGCTCACGGATCCTGGTGCAGGACAGCGCCTATGAGGAGTTCCTCGGCCTGCTGGAGAAGTCGGTCGCCGCCGTGCGGGTCACCGACCCGACGACCGACCAGAACAGTGAGATGGGGCCGTTGATCTCGGCCGGCCAACGCGAGCGCGTGCAGGGATACCTCGAGGGGGTGGAGGTCGCCTTCACCGGATCGGCTCCCGCGGGCGCCGGCTACTGGGTGCCGCCGACCGTCGTGCTGCCCCGCTCCACCAGCGACCGGATCTGGCAGGAGGAGGTGTTCGGCCCGGTGGTCTCGGTGCTGCCCTTCCGCGACGAGGCCGAGGCGGTCACCCTGGCCAACGACTCCGACTACGGCCTGTCCGGCTCCATCTTCACTCGCGACCTCGGGCGGGCGCTGCGCGTGGCTCGCGGGGTGGAGTCGGGCAACCTGAGCGTGAACTCGCACTCGGCCGTGCGCTACTGGACCCCGTTCGGCGGCTACAAGCAGTCCGGCCTGGGCCGCGAGCTCGGCCCGGACGCCCCCGATGCGTTCACCGAGGAGAAGAACGTCTTCATCGCCACCGAGCAGGACTGAGGGACCAGTGCCCACGACCGAGCAGGACTGGCAGACAACGACAGTGAAGGAGGGACAGCAGTGACCGGACGCGTGCAGGACCGGACCGCGGTCATCACCGGAGGCGCCTCGGGCATCGGTCTGGCGACCGTGCGTCGCCTGGCACAGGAGGGCGCCCACATCGTCCTCGCCGACGTCGACGAGCAGGCCGGCAAGCAGGTCGCCGACAGTGTCGGCGGCATCTTCGTGCGCACCGACGTGACCGACAAGGAACAGGTGGACGAGCTGTTCCGGATCGCCAAGGACACCTACGGCTCGGTGGACATCGCCTTCAACAACGCCGGGATCTCCCCGCCGGAGGACGACTCCATCCTGGACACCGACCTGGACGCGTGGCGGCGGGTCCAGGAGGTCAACCTCACCAGCGTCTACCTGTGCTGCAAGGCGGCGCTGCCGTCCATGCTCGAGCAGGGTCGCGGCTCGATCATCAACACCGCCTCGTTCGTCGCAGTGATGGGCGCCGCCACCTCCCAGATCTCCTACTCCGCCTCCAAGGGCGGCGTGCTGAGCATGAGCCGCGAGCTGGGCGTGCAGTTCGCCCGCCAGGGGGTGCGCGTCAACGCACTGTGCCCCGGACCGGTCAACACCCCGCTGCTGCAGGAGCTGTTCGCCAAGGACCCCGAGAAGGCCCAGCGCCGCCTGGTGCACGTGCCCATGGGTCGATTCGGCGAACCGGAGGAGATGGCCAACGCCGTGCTGTTCCTGGCCTCCGACGAGTCCAGCTTCATCACCGCCTCCACCTTCCTCGTCGACGGCGGCATCTCCGGCGCCTACGTCACCCCGCTGTGAGCTGAGATGGCGCCCCTGATCGGGATCTCCACCTACCGCGAGCAGGCCCGGTGGGGAGTGTGGGACGTCACCGCAGACCTCCTGCCCAGCGCGTATGCCGACGCGATCCGCGCCGCGGGCGGCATCCCGGTGCTGCTCCCCCCAGCGGGCGACGACGAGCTGACGGCTCGCGCGGTCCTCTCCCGCCTGGAGGGGCTGGTCATCGCGGGCGGGGCGGACGTCGAACCGGCACGGTACGGACAGGCCCCCGACGAGCGCACGATCGGCTGGCGCGGGGACCGGGACGCCTGGGAGCTCGCGCTGCTCGCCGCCGCCGAGGACCGAGAGGTCGCGGTCCTCGGGATCTGCCGGGGAATGCAGGTGATGGCCGTCCACGCCGGCGGGACGCTGGAGCAGCACCTGCCCGACGTGGTGCGGCACGAGGGCCACTCCCCCGGCGGTGACGTCTACGGCACGATCGCCGTGGACGTCACCCCCGGCTCCCGGCTGTTCCAGCTCGTCGGACCCCAGGTCCAGGTCGGGTGCCACCACCACCAATCCGTGGTGAGCCACCCCGGCCTCACCGCCGTCGCCCACGCCGCCGACGGCACGCTCGAGGCGATCGACCGCACCGACCGGCCCTTCTGGCTCGGCGTGCAGTGGCACCCCGAGGTGCGCGAGGACACTGGCCTGTTCGCCGGGCTCGTCGCTGCCGCAGCCGCCATCAGCGGGTCGCCCCGCTGAACCGTCGGCTCCAGTCAGCGAGCGCGTCGCCGCGCGCACCGATGAGCTCGTCGCCTCGGTGCCCGACCTGAACACCACGCAGCCGCTGCCGGAGGCGCCCTGGTTCGAGCAGGGTGCGCGCTGGTCGGTGCGTCAGGTGATCCTGCAGGTCATCGCCGAGACCGCCCAGCACGCCGGTCACGCGGACATCATCCGGGAGGCCCTGGACGGGCAGAAGACGATGGGCTGACGCGGCCACCCGGCCAATGTGCGCAATCAGGTGGTCGGTGGGGCGTCCGGCAATACACTTCAGGGATGGCGCCTGGCCGGCAACGGGGGCGCGCAGAGGCACCGCCGCCCTCGGAGCGGTGGCCGGGACCACTTCCCCACCGACCACCGAGGTTCACCGGCGCATTCGTCGGCCGGGACGCCGAGATGGCCACGCTGTTGGCCTGGCTCGCGCAGGGGGCGGGGGCTCTTCTGACGCTCACAGGCCCCCCGGGTGTGGGCAAGACGCGACTCGCCGTCGAGGCCGCGTTCGTGCGCGCCGCGGACGCCGGCCCCCCGACCGCCTTCGTCGACCTGTCCGCGGTGACCGATCCGGACCTGGTGCTGGTGCTGGTCAACCGCGCCCTCGGCCAGGCCGCCCCCGGGCAGGGTGATCCGAAGTCGCTCACGGACGAGCCGGACGAGCGCTCCGCCCTGCTCGTCCTCGACAACTGCGAGCACCTGCTCGCGTCCGGCCCGGCACTGGCCCGGCTGCTCGACAGCGCCCGAGCGATCCGCATCGTCGCCACCAGCCGGGAACGGTTCGCCCTCGAGCTGGAGGAGGAGCTGCGCCTCCTGCCCCTGCCCACCCCCGACGGTATGGCCCCCACCGACCTGGCGCGCACCCGGAACAACCCGTCGGTGGCCCTGCTGCTCGACCGCGCCGCGGCCGTCAACCCTGCCTTCACCCTGACCACCGGCAACGCCGCCGCCGTCGTCGAGGCCTGTCAGCGACTCGAGGGGCTGCCCTTGGCGATCGAGCTCGCGGCGGTCAAGCTGCGCACCCTGAGCGCCGGTGACGTGGTCTTCCGGCTGGACCACCAGCTGCGGTTGCTCGCCAGCCAGGACCGGGACGTCTGCGAACGGCACAGCGGGCTGCGGGCGGCGATCGAGTGGAGCCACGACCTGCTGGACCCCGCCGAACGACGGCTCTTCCGGCGGCTGTCGGTCATGGCGGGCATGTGGCTGCTCGATGACGCCGCCGCGATCTGCCAGGCCCCGGCGGACGTGGTCCTCCCCCAGCTCGGCTCCCTGCTGGACAAGAACCTGGTCGAACGGCGCGACACCGAGCTGGACGCCGCACCGTTCGCCATGCTCGGCAGCATCCGTGAGTATGCCGAGCAGCAGCTCCTCGCCCACGGCGAGTCCGAGCCCGCGCACCGGGCGCACGCCGCGCACTTCACCGCACTCGCAGGGGCCTTCGAGGCCACGTTCGGCAGGTTGGAGGAACGCACGACGTGGCAGCTGCTGGACGTGCACGTGCCGAACCTCCGCGCGGCCCTGGACTTCGTCTCCGACCTCGGTGACCCGGGCCCCGCGCTGCTGCTCGCCTCCGCCATCGGCTGGTGGTGCTACACACGCGGCGAGCTGGAGCGCGGCAGTTCGGTGGTGGAGCGGACGCTGCGCTGGGCCGGCACTCGCGCGGTGGACCACCCGGACCCGGCGGCCGTTCGAGGCGCCCTCCTGGTGGGCGGTGCCCTCGCGGCGGGGCTCGGCCGGGTGGAGACCGCCCGGAGCCGGCTGCACGAGGTCGCCGACGCCGCCACCGACGACCCGCGCCGGACCTGTGTCGCGGCGACCTTCCTCGGCCAGGTCGCGCGCGGCCGCGGCCGGTTCGAGGAGTCGGCGCGCTGGCACGCCAGGGCGATGGAGGGCTTTCAGCGGTTGCGGAACCGGCAGGGCATCGCGTGGACGCACCAAGAGCAGGGCCTGCTCGCGCGCGACCGGGACCAAGCGTCTGACGCGCGGGCCCTCCTGCTGACCAGCCTGCAGGAGTTCCACGACCTCGACTACCCCTGGGCCGCCGCCTGGTCGTCGTGGGCCCTGGCCACGGTGGTCGTGCACGGCGACGGCCCAGACCGGGCCGCGCCGCTGCTCATCGAGGCCCTGCGCACCTTCTGGGGTGCGGGCGACCGCCGGGGCATCGCCCACTGCCTGGACACCGCCGCGGAGCTGGCCTCCCGGCGCGGGATGCCCGAGGCCGCCGCGCGGCTGCTCGGGTCTGCCGGGCGGCAGCGTGGTGAGCTGATGGCACCGGTCGGGGTGGCCGAGCGGGTCCGCGTCGCCACCGTGGAGCGGAACTGCCTCGAACACCTGGGCCCCCACGCCCTGGAGCGCGAGCGGCAGGTCGGGCGGGCCCTGCCGGTCGAGGCGGCGGTCGACCTGGCGATCCGCGCGGCGGACGGCGAGCTGCCCAGTCGGGAGACCGGGCTGCCGGCCCACCGGCTCACGCCCAGGGAACGACAGGTCGCTGCCCTGGTCGCGGTCGGTCGGACCAACCGCCAGATCGGGCGGGCCCTGGGCATCTCGGAGAAGACCGCGGAGGTGCACCTGCACCACGTGATGCGCAAGATCGGTGCCCACAGCCGGGCCGAGGTGGCGAGCTGGGCCACGGCACAGCGGCTCCCGCTTCCCGGACGGTGAGCGCGGCTGCCGGCGGCGGTGCCGGCAACTACGGGAAACCCCTCATGGCGCCTGGCCTTCGCCACGTCTAGACCGGAGACACCGACAACCTGTGCCGGTCGACCGCTCCACCACGTGCCGAGGAGGACCCCCATGACGTGGAATCTGACCGGCAGCTACCTCGAGAGCTGCAACTGCGACGTCGTCTGCCCCTGCATCACCTCCGGGCTGACCGCGCCCGCGGACCAGGAACGGTGTGAGGCGACGCTCGCGTTCCACGTCGACACCGGACGGGTGGAGCGCGATGGCACCGACCCGGTCGACGTGTCGGACCGCACCGTGGTCCTCGCGGTCGACGCGCCGCGTGTGATGGCCGACGGAGGGTGGAACGTGGCGCTGTTCGTGGACGGTCGCGCGGATGACCGGCAGGCGGACGCCCTCGTCTCGGTCTTCTCCGGCGCCGCCGGCGGCCCGATGGCGGCGCTCGCCCCGCTCATCGGCAACGTCCTCGGCGTGGAGCGGGTGCCGATCAGCTTCAAGGACGACGGCCGGCGGCACACCGTGCTCGTCGGGAACAGCATCGACATCGAGGTCGAGGACCAGGTCGCGCCACAGAACGGCGACGCCGGGCCGGTGATGACGCTGTCCGGCGTGTTCCACCCGGCGAACAGCACCGTGAACCTCGCGCGCGCGCTCCGGTCGAGCGGCCGCGCGGTGCACGGCCGGTCCTGGGACTTCGCCGGCCGCAACGGCCACTCGGCTCCGTTCGCCTGGTCGGCGTGAACCTCACCCCGGCTGCGCGCCAGGGCACCGCGCCGTATGTCGTCGTCCTCCTCGCCGCCGCCGCGGCGGCGTGGGCGTGGGTCCTCGCCCGGCCTCGCGACATGGGAGTGATGCCCGGTGCCGCGGGACTGGGGCCGGCCGCCTTCCTGGGGGCCTGGACGGTGATGATGGCGGCGATGATGCTGCCCGCCACGGCCGTGGTGGCGACCCTGTATGCCCGGACGCTCACCACCCAGCGGCTCGCTCGGCTCACGCTGTTCGCCGCGGGCTACCTGGTGGTGTGGGCACTCGCCGGAGTGCCGGCATACCTGCTCGCGCTCGGGGCGGGCCGGGTGGCGACCGGTCGACCGGTCCTCGGAACTGCCGTGGCGGCAGGCGCGTTCGCCCTCACCGGCGCCTACCAGCTCAGTCCGTGGAAGGAGCGGTGCCTGAGGACCTGCCGGGCACCGTTCTCGCTGCTGCTGCGCTATGCGTCGTGGCGTGGTCCGAGCCGGGAGCTGCGGGCCGGTGCGCACCACGGCGCGTTCTGCCTCGGGTGCTGCTGGAGCCTCATGGTGCTGCTCGGCGTCTTCGGGATGATGAACGTGTGGGCGATGGCCGGCCTCGCGGCGGTGGTGCTCCTCGAGAAGGCGACACCGGCCGGTCCCCGCCTCGCACGGGTCGTCGGCGCGGTGTCGCTGGTGCTCGCGGTGACGGTCGTGTTCGTGCCGCAGCTCGCACCGGGACTCACCGGTGGACTCACCGGTGGTCCGGCTCCGATGGCTCAGGCCGCCTCGAAGGAGCGCTTGGCCAGCCCCAGCGCGTAGCCGTCGATCGCGGTCTTCACCGGGGCCGTCGGGTCCGCGGCCGCACCCAGGGTGACGAACAGCGGAGTGAAGTGCTCGACGGTCGGGTGCGCGTACGGCATACCGGGGGCGTGCTGCCGGAAGGCCGCCAACTCGTCCACGTCGCCTCGGGCGAGGGCCTCCTTGGCCCACAGGTCGAAGTCGGAGGACCAGCCGGGCACCTGGTCGGTGTGCCGCCAGTCGATGAACGGCAGGCCGTGGGTCATGTAGCCCGAGCCGATGACCAGCACGCCCTGCTCGCGCAGGGGGCGCAGCCGGTCGCCGAGGGCGAGCAGCTTCGTGGCGTCCTGGGTGGGAAGGCTCAGCTGCAGGACCGGGATGTTCGCCTCGGGGTACATGATCTTCAACGGCACCCAGGCGCCGTGGTCGAGGCCGCGACTGCGGTGCTCGTGCACCTGCTCCTCGTCCGGCAGCAGGCTGACCACCTGCTGCGCGAGCTCGGCCGCGGACGGGGTGTCGTAGCGCATGGAGTAGTACAGCGGCGCGAATCCGCCGAAGTCATAGACCAGTTCGGTCGGCTCGGTGCTGCTGATGCTCAACGGCGCCGCCTCCCAGTGGGCGGACACGATGAGGATGGCCTTGGGCCGGGGCAGGTCGTGGGCCCAGCGGTGCAGCTGGTCCATCCAGTCCGTCATCTCGAACAGCATGGGCGCGCCGTGGCTCAGGTAGATGCTGGGCAGCGGGCCGTCCTCGGGGGTCCACAGCCGGTGCGGGTGCGCCTGCTCGGCGGCAGCCGCCTTCTGCAGGTGCGCGGCGAAGGGGTGGGCCGCCGGGATGCGCGCGTCGGCAGCGGCGGTGGTGCTCAGGGCCACGTCGGTGTTCATGGGTGCTCCTCGGGGCTGCGTGCGGTGGACGCACGTCGCCGGCTCGACTTTGTTGTCGCTACAAGCAACACTCTCACGCATTTGGTTGTTCCGTCAACTAGATCGTACGCTGGCCCCATGGACACCGACTGGCTGGAGGAGGAGGAGCTGCGCGCCTGGGTCCGCCTCGTGGCGCTCGTCGAGCTGCTCCCGGGGGTCCTGGAGGGGCAGCTCCGCCGGGACGCGGGGCTGACCCACTTCGAGTACTTCGTGCTCGCGGTCCTCTCCGAGGCGCCCGAGCAGACGCTGCGGATGACGTCCCTCGCGGGCCGCACGAACGCCACCCTGCCGCGGCTCTCGCACGTGGTGCGGCGGCTGGAGGGCCGCGGCCTGGTCGAGCGCTTCCCCTGCGCCGAGGACGGGCGCGCCACCAACGTCCGGCTGACCGGGGACGGCCGGGACCTGGTCGTGAAGACCGCCCCCGGGCACGTCGCCAACGTGCGGCGGCACGTCATCGACGCCCTCACCCCCGAGCAGGTGGCCCAGCTGTCCTCCATCGCCGGTGCCGTCCTCGAACGAGTGGATCCCGAGGGGCTGATGACCGCCACCACGAGGCGGTAGGGGCCCGCGCACCCTGCCGGGGCCCCCCGCCGCGGATAACCTGCGCAGATGAGCGAGTCGCTGGCGGGCCGCGTGCAGCAGGCCGTCCGGGGCCTGACCCCCGGCTACTTCGCGCTGGTCATGGCCAGTGGCATCCTCTCGATCGGGATGCACCTCGCGGGCCGGGTCACGATGTCGCTGGCGCTGCTGGTGGTGTGCGGCATCGCCTACGTCTCGCTGGTCGTCCTCACGCTGTGGCGGCTGATGGCCTACCGCGACGCCATCGTGGACGACTTCATCGACCCCGGACGGGCCTTCGGCTTCTTCACCTTCATCGCGGGCACGAACGTCTTCGGGGTGCGCCTGGCCCTGGACGGACTGCACACGGTGACCGCCGGCCTGCTCGCGGTCGCAGCTCTGACCTGGGTGGTGCTCGGCTACGTCATCCCCTGGACCGCCGTGCTGAGCCGGACCCAACGCCCGGTGATCACGGCCGCCAACGGGACATGGTTCATCTGGGTGGTGGCCAGCCAGTCCGTGGCGGCCTCCGCGGCGACCCTGGAACCGATGGCGACCGGCTACACCCGCGACGTCCTGGCCGTCGTGGCGGTCTTCTCCTGGTCGGTGGGCGTCTTCCTCTACGCCTCGGCCGGCGTGTTCGTGGCCGCCCGCATGCTGCTCTACGAGCTGCGCCCCATCGACCTGTCCCCGCCGTACTGGGTGGCGATGGGGGCAGCGGCGATCACCGTGCTGGCCGGGGCCCGCATCGTCGAGATGGCCGACGCGCCCATGGTCGCGGCCACCCGGGGGCTGATCAGCGGCGCCTCCGTGGTGTTCTGGGCGTTCGCCACCTGGCTGATCCCGGTCCTCGTGGCCGCGGGCTGGTGGCGGCACTGGCGCCACCACATCCCCTTGGGCTACGAGGCCACCTTGTGGAGCATCATCTTCCCGCTCGGAATGTATGCCGCCGCGGGCCTCTACCTGGGCCGCGCCGACCACCTGCCCATCGTCAGTGGCATCGGGCACGGCGAGCTCTGGGTCGCGTTCGCCGCCTGGGTGCTGACCTTCGTCGCGATGGTGCGGAACCTGGTCCGCACGGTGGCCCTACCCCCGCCGGCGAGCCGGCCGGTCCCCGACCGCGACTGACCACCTCGCGTGTGGCGTTTCGCGCCCGAAATCGCGTGCGACACGCCACCAACGAGGTGGTCAGTGGCAGGGAGCGCGGCGGTCAGTCGGTGCCGAACTCCATCGCGGCACGGTCGAGCAGCTCGTCCTCGGCGGACGCCCTGCCGCGTGAGGCGATCGCGTTGGCGGCGCCGGCGGGCATCGTGCCGATCAAGCCCGTCGAAGCGGCCTGCGCAGCCCCGATGAGCGCCGGGTGCGAGCTGCCCACCATCCCGATCCCGGCATACTGCTCGAGCTTGGCCCGGGAGTCGGCGATGTCCAGGTTGCGCATCGTGAGCTGGCCGATCCGGTCGACCGGCCCGAACGCCGAGTCGAGCGTCCGCTCCATGGAGAGCTTGTCCGGGTGGTAGCTGAAGGCGGGGCCCGTGGTGTCGAGGATCGAGTAGTCCTCGCCGCGCCGCAGCCGCAGCGTCACCTCGCCGGTGACGGCCGCGCCGACCCAGCGCTGCAGCGACTCGCGGATCATCAGCGCCTGCGGGTCCAGCCAGCG
>NZ_DASSTI010000046.1:0-5483 GCF_035708005.1 Segeticoccus sp.
GTAGTTCATGTTCTTGATGACGTTCTCCGGCTCCAGCAGGTAGTTGATGAACAACATCGCGGTGCCGGGGTGCGCGGCATTGGCCGGAATGGCATAGCAGTCGGAGTTGACTGGCGTGCCCTCCTTGGGTGACTCGAAGCCATAGATGGACGGATCCTTCGCGTTGTTGAGCACCGCGGCCATGTCGCCGCTCCAGGTCTGTTGGATCCAGGCGTTGCCGTTGAGCAGGTTGCGATAGTCGGTGCTGCTGAACCCGCGCAGGTAGGGCCGCAGGGTGGCGGCCTTGGCGACCATCTTGTCCAGGTGGGCGGGCTTGGCGGTGTTGATCGGGAAGTCGAGCAGCAGCGCCAGCATGCCGAGCACCTCGTCGCGGTCGTCGAGCAGGTAGGTCTGCTTCTTCGACTTGGGGTTCCACAGGTCCTTCCAGCTGCCGGTGAGCTGTTCACCGAGCTTGTCCTTGCGCCAGGCCAGCCCGGTCTTGTACATCGAGAACGGGATCGAGTGGGCCGAGTGGGCGTCGTACCAGGGGTCGGCGAAACTGGGGTAGTACTTGAAGATCCTCGAGGAGTTCGGGACCAGGCTGTGGTCGAGCTGGAGCAGCTTGCCGGCCGCCGACAGCTTCTCGACCCACTGGGCGGAGGGGAAGATCACGTCGTAGCGGTTGCCCGAGCTCATCTTCGCCTGCATCGACTCCATCGAGTCGTAGTTGGACGTGATGATCTTGACGCCGTACTTCTTCTGGAAGCCCTTCAGCACGCTGGGGTCGAGGTAGTCCGCCCAGTTGAAGTAGACCAGGTCGCCGTCCACCTCGGCCGTCACCTTGCGGGTGGGCTGCTGCTTCGGTGAGCCGCCGGCGGAGTCGGACCCGAGGCCACAGCCGGCGAGGGCGAAGGCGGTTCCGAGGCCGGCTCCCGCGGCGAGGAGCTGGCGGCGAGTGGGCGCATAGGACGTGCTGTTCATGACTTACCTCCGAGTGGGAAGTCGGGATCGATGCCGAGTGGTCCCGAGGCCACTCTCCAGATGACCTGCCGGGCGTCCTTGACCGTCAGGGTGGGCACGGCGGTCATCAGTTGCACCCCGTAGCCGTCGCACAGGGAGCTGATCAGCTGGGCGTGGGAGGCGGGATCGCAGACGGTGAACTCTCCGGCCTCGATGCCGTCGCGGATGGTGGCCTCGATCCAGCCGTTGTGCTGGCGATAGAGGTCGGCACACAGGCTCGACGATCCCTTGTCCCGGATCGCGCGGCACCACAGCTCCATCCACAGGGCCCACTCCCGGCGCAGTGGGCCGCTGGAGGGGAGCGAGGCGGAGATGATCCGGGCCAGGCGGGCGGTGGCCGTGTCACTCGCACCGTGCGAGCCGTAGACATCGGCCCCCGTGTCGACGAAGGAGAAGCGCAGGGCCTCGGCGAAGAGCTTCTCCCGGGTCGCGAAGTGGTAATGCAACGTGGCAGTGGAGACGCCGGCGGCCTCGCCGACCATGCGCATCCGGATCCGCTCGAAGCCGGTCTCGGCGATGACCCGGCAGGCCGCCTTGAGGATCGCTTCTCGCGTCGCACTGCCCGTGTCGGTCGTGCCACGGCGCGAGGACGCGGCGGTCGTGGCTTCCCTGAGGGCCATGAGGAACCTCGCAGACCGGCCGGGATCAGGACAAGCATCTGACTAACTGGTTAGTCAAATCGGATGTCTTGAACCGTGGCAGGGTTACGGCCACGTGTCAAGGCTTCGAGACCTGACCGTGACACCCCACGAACGCGAGTACCGCCACGTCCAGCGGTCGACGCCGGCGTCGCCGGAGCCGCGGAACTCCTGGCTGGGCAGCACGCGGCGACCAGATGCGCCGTCAGCCGATCCGCTCTGCCAGTGAGACCACGATCCCCTCGGGTCCGCGGACGTAGGCCATGCGCCAGCTGTTCTCGTGCTGGCCGATGCCGCCGACCAATCCGTATCCGTCGGCAGCCAGCGCGTCGACCGTCGCCGGCAGGTCGTCGACCTCGAAACAGACGTTGCGCAGGCCCAACTCGTTCGCCATCGCGGCCGGCGACCCGGCCTCGTGGTCGGGCCTCACGAAGCTGGACAGTTCGATCCCGGTCCCTCCGCCCGGCGGCCGCAGCATGACGATCTGCGTCCGCGAGTTCGGGATGCCGATGACAGTGTCGAGGAAGTCGCCCTCCACGAACGTGCTGCCCTCCACCTCGAGACCCAACCGGGCGAAGAACGCCGTCGCCGCGTCGAGGTCCTCGACGGTCAGCCCGACGTGGTCGAACCCCTTGATGTGTGTCACAACGGCCATCCTCCATCGCCGGTCGCTGGTTTCAGTCCAGGGACCCCTCCGCCGCAGGATCTCGACATGCCCGCGGCGGCCGATCAAGCGAAACCTCGCACCGCGGGCCGGTTCGAGCTTCGCGAGTGCTTGCCGCATCACTCATTCAACACTTCGCGGGATGTGGGCGTGTGACGCGAACGCGGACGTGCTCGGATGGTCCGTGTCCGCCGGCGCCGCCGACACGTGGCCGGCCGCTGAGTCGGCGCTGGATCTCGGCGGGATCGGTGATCAGCGTCGCTCGGCCGGTTTCGATGTCGTCGGCCATCTTGTCGGCGTACTCGTCGGTGGCGGCCCTGGCCGCCTCTCGACCAGGTCCACGCGGGGTCCGATGGGCCGGCATGCGCCACGACGTCAGACGCCGGCGACGTAGGCGGTGAGGAAGTGGACGGCGTGGCGGTCGAGGTTGCCGCGGGCGCGGTCGTAGTGCTCGGTGGTGCGGGGGTCGGCGTGCCGGGCCAGGATCTGGGCATCACGCAGCGGGACGCCGGCGTCGAGGGCGTTGGTGATCGCGGCGTGGCGCAGGGAGTGGGGGCTGATGTGACGGGGGATGCCGGCGGCCTTGGCGATGCGGGCGACCATGCGGTAGGCGTCGCGTCGGTCGATCGGCTTGCCCGAGAGTGGGCGCAGCACCAGGGGGCCTTCGGTGCGCTGCCCGCGGCAGGCCTCCAGCACGCGCAGCACGGGGACGGTCAGGGGGATAGTGGCGGGCTTGTTGCCCTTGCCGACCAGGTGCAGCACCCGGTAGCCGCGCAGGGTGTCCTGGTAGTCCTCGATGCGGACGGCGGCGGCCTCGGAGGCGCGCAGGGCGGTGATGCCGAGCAGGTAGGCCAGCGCCCCGTGGTGCACGGTGAGCGTTTGGGCGATCTGCAGGAAGCGGATCAGCTCCAGGCGGTCCAGGCCTTGGGTGCGGGACTCATCGGTGTGCACCTTGGGCAGTCGGGCGTAGACGGCCGGGTCGGCGGCGATGCGCCCGTCGATGTGGGCAAACCGGAAGTAGCCGCGTACCGCGTGCATCATCGTGTTGATCGAGGAGTCCATCAGCCCCGACTCGTGCAAGTGGCGGATGTACAGCTCCACGTGCGCCCGCTCCACGCCAGCGAGTGCATCCAGGTGGTTGGTCTGGCACCAGGTGAACCAGCGTCGCAGCTGATAGGCGTACAGGGCATGGGTGTGGCCGGTGTACCGGGCCAGATAGGACACCGCCGCGAGCTGGGCCGGGCTCATCGCCTCGGGCTGGAACGGCAAAAGCAACGTGCTGCTGGTCATGATCGTCCTCCGGCGGCCTGACGACCACGCCCCGCCCGCGGACCGCCGACACGGCGGAGCCACCTGCGACGACGCTACCCGGCAGGCCGCTATCCCGGCCCGGGTCGAGAGCACTACCCACCACCCAGTCCGTGCCCATGGTGGGTGCGCGAGCAGGCGCCGGCCGCTGCGTGGGTGATCGCGGGCTGGCGGAAGAGCGGCTTCGGATTGGCATAGGCTCTATCGGGATGGACGCCAACATGCCGAGGTTGTTCGATGTCCCCGAACCCGAGCCACCCAACCCTGTCCAGCGGTCGGTGCGTGGCAGGAACCGAGAGACCTGGACCCGGGTCGTCACCGCCGAGGTGAGCCTGACCGATGCCGAGGCCGTCGCCGCGGCCGCGGCGCGCGCTGAGCACGGCGCCGTGACGATCGCACTCGAGCCCCGCACGGAGGGAGAGGACGCGGCAGCCGAGGACACCCCAGCCGGGGGCGACCGGGCGGTGGCCGCGAGCGACCCGTTCGACGCGCTTGCATGGCTGGTCTGGCCCAGCGACGGCCTGGAGCCGCTGCTGGACGCCGAGGCATTCCGGCTCCTGTCGGTGGAGTGTGAAGTGGAGCCAGCCTCAGTTGACCACGGCCTGCTCACCTGGGCCGTCACGGTCAAGCTCACCGACGTCCACGAGCTGCGCAACATCGCCAACCGAGCGCACCCGGATCAAGCCGCGGAAATCGCCGACAGCTTGGCGACCGCCTGGCAGTGCGCAGCAGATCCCTTCGCGCCAGTCCGCGCAATCCCCGGAATCGTCTGGCACCCCCGGCACGTCGAGGTCCGTCACGAGCCCGCTCGCCATGCCAGCGGCACGACCAAAATGAGATGAAGCCACACGTCGCCCCATGCGCTGCCCCCGGACGCCGCTGACATGCCGTGGACCGATGACCACGTCTCTGGCCGGCTCAACGCGGCGACATGACGCACTGTCCGCGCTTCCTCATGGGTCGTGATCACGTCATTCCCATGGTGTGGTCAGTGTGCTGTGTCCGTCCATGAGGAACCGTGGTGGCTGGTGTTCGATGAGCCGGTCGAGGAGGGACTCGGCGCCGATGGCTGCATAGGTGCGCCCCGTGCCCCAGTTCCGGCGGTAAGGCGGGTCGACGCGGGCCGTGGGGTGGCCACGCCCCGCCTGTCCGCAGGGTGTCACCATCGGATTCCTATGGGTCAGCCCGGATAGGGACCTGTCGGCGGGCGCGGAATGACGGGGTGGGCGGCGGTAGTTGGCATGAAGGTGGTAGACGTCGAGCGCGTGAAGACTAACCCCGACCCCTACGAACCGTTCCTGCTATCGCAGGGCATTCGCTACCGAGACCTGCTGTTCATCTCCGGGCAGGCCGGCTACGGCGACGATGGCCAGATCGTTGCCGGTGGCTTCGATGCACAGGCCGACCAAGCGTTCGCCAACCTTGACCGTGCCTTGCGCGCTGGCGGGTCGTCGTTGGCCGACGTCGTGAAGGTGACGATCTTCGTCACCGACATGGCTGCAAACTTCGCGGCGGTCGTGGAGCACCGGCGTCGGCACTTCACCGCGCCGTACCCGGCCGACTCCGTCGTCGAAGTTGCCGGGTTGTATGTCCCGGAGGCCGAGATCGAGATCGAGGCGATCGCAGTCGCCAAGGCGGGTATGCCCGCGGGGTGAGCGAGGCGGTTCTCAGACCCCGAGGATGTTGTGCTCCGGGCCGAAGGGGAACTTGGTGATGTTCTCGGCGCCGCCCTGGCCGACGACGAGGATGTCGTGTTCGCGGTAGCCGCCGGCGCCGGGTTGGCCCTCGGGGACCATGATCATGGGTTCCATGGACACGACCATGCCGGGTTCGAGGACGGTGTCGATGTCCTCGCGCAGTTCCAGGCCGGCCTC
>NZ_DASSTI010000047.1:0-2623 GCF_035708005.1 Segeticoccus sp.
CGAACTGCTGGCCTTGCTGAAGCGTCTGCCGGCGATGGATTCCGAGGTCGGGAATGCCGAGCGGATCGACCAGATTGCCGCGCTGGAGCGATTGAAGGCGGCCTGTGCGGCGCAGCAGGCGCGCGTCACGGCAGCGCTGCACGACTCCCGCACGGAGTGGGACGCCACGTTCGGAGTCCGCAAGGAACGCCAGGGATCCGGCGTGGGCAGCGAGGTGGCCCTGGCGCGACGCGACTCACCGCAGCGAGGCAACCAACACGTCGGCTTCGCCAGAGCGCTGGCCAAGGAGATGCCGTGCACGCTCGCGGCGTTGTCGGCCGGGACGATCAACGAGTTCAAGGCCACGATCCTGGTGAAGGCGACCGCAACACTGTCGGTGGAGGACCGCCGGCGCGTGGATGCGGAGCTCGCCGACCGGATGGGGGACCTGGGCCATGCGGCGCTCGAGGCGGCGGCGCGGGCCTGGGCGCAGAAGCTGGATCCCGAAGCGCTCGTACGGCGCACCCGCGGTGCAGCCAAGGACCGTTGCGTCACGGTCCGGCCTGCGCCGGACACGATGACCTACCTGACCGGGTTCTTGCCGGTGAAGCAGGGCATCGCCGCTCACGTGGCCCTGTCACGACACGCGGACCAGCTCAAGGCGGCTGGGGACGAGCGCTCGCGCGGTCAGATCATGGCCGACACGATGTTCGAGCGGCTGACGGGCGCGGCCAAGGCCGACGACGTGGGCGTGGAGGTGCAGCTCGTGATGACCGATCGCACCCTGCTCGCCGGCGGCGATGAGCCGGGCCGGGTTGCCGGTTACGGTCCCGTGCCGGCGGACGTGGCTCGAGAGCTCCTCGGGGAGAAGTCGCGGGCCTGGCTCCGCCGGCTCTACACCGCTCCGGACGGCAGCGCGCTGGTGCAGATGGACTCGCGCCGGCGACTGTTCGACAGTGGGTTGCGACAGTTCCTGCTGGCGCGGGACCAGACCTGCCGCACGCCGTGGTGCGACTCCCCGATCCGGCACGCCGACCACGTCGTGGCGCACGCCAAGGGCGGGCCGACGTCGGCGGCGAATGGCCAGGGGCTGTGCGCACTGGGCAATCTGGTCAAGGAACAGCCGGGCTGGTCCGCGACCGTGGTAGCCGAGACTCCACACACCGTGGAGGTGGTCACGCCGACCGGTCATCGCTATACCTCCACGGCACCACCACCCTTGGAAGGCGCGGATCCACCGCAGACCCACGGTGGTGCCGACCGAAGGCGGCCCGTCGTCGATCGGAGCTGGCTGGCGCGCTACGTCGCCGCCGGGCTGGAGGCCGCCTGATCCGGGAAGCAGTCGGCTCCATCCGGCGCGCTTCGCATCAGAGCTGGCGCCCGGCCCCTTGCGCAGCGATGATGCAGAACTCGTTGCCGTCCGGGTCGCGCAGCACCCACCACCAGGTGTCGCCCTCCTCGACCCGGCGCAGCCGCTCCGCGCCGAGGGCGACGAGCCGGCCCGCCTCCTCCTCCGGATCGTCGGAGTACAGGTCCAGGTGCAGCCGCCGGCCCGCCGCGGAGCGTTGGAAGGTCAGGTGCGGGTCCCGACCGTGGGGATCCGTGCCCCCGGCGTAGCCGTCCCAGAGGGGCCGCTCGTCGTAGCCGAGGGCCGCGCGCCAGAAGCCGGCGAGCGCCTCGGGGTCGGGAGTGTCGAGGGTGATTCCGCGCAGTCGCAACATGGGCCCAGCATGCCCGTGCGCCACCGGGCACATCTGCGCTTCGGCGTCAGGCACCGCTGCGCTCACGGCTCGGTGCTCGCTGCGCCGAGTCCGGGGGACCGGCGTGCCCCGAACCCGTGACACCATGGAGCGGAAGGATCACCGAACTGTCATGGAGGAGCGCTACACCCATGGACTCAGCCACCCAGGTCCCCCCGCCGAGCAACGAGCCGGGACTCGACTACGCCCCCGGTAGCCCCGAGCGCAAGGAGCTCGAGGAGGCGCTGGCCGAGATCGGCAGTGAGCGCATCGACCTGCCGCACACCATCGCGGGCAAGCGCGTCATGGGTGGCGGTCGCAAGATCGACGTCCGGCAGCCGCACGCCAAGCGCAAGATCCTCGGGACGATGAAGAACCCCACCGTCGAGGAGGCCGCCCAGGCGGTGCAGGCCGCCAAGGACGCCGCTCCTGGCTGGCGTTCCCTGTCGTTCGACGACCGCGCCGCGATCCTGCTCAAGGCGGCCGAGCTGCTCTCCGGCCCGTGGCGCGCGCGGATGAACGCCGCGACGATGCTGGGACAGTCGAAGACGGCATACCAGGCGGACATCGACGCGGCCTGCGAGCTGATCGACTTCTGGCGCTTCAACGTCCATTTCGCCCGCGAGATCCTCGCCGAGCAGCCGATGACCCACGCCAAGGGCGTGTGGAACCGGCTGGACCACCGGCCGCTCGAGGGTTTCGTCTACGCCATCACGCCGTTCAACTTCACCGCCATCGCGGGCAACCTGCCGACGGCGCCGGCCCTCATGGGCAACACCGTGGTCTGGAAGCCGTCGCCGACGCAGAGCCGCTCCGCGCAGCTGATCATGGAGCTGCTCGAGGAGGCCGGGATGCCTCCGGGCGTCATCAACCTCGTCTACGGCGACGGCATCAACCTGTCCAAG
>NZ_DASSTI010000048.1:0-10955 GCF_035708005.1 Segeticoccus sp.
CATGCCTCGACTCTAGGCCCGTCGAACCCGACCGGAGGGCCGCCCTTACCACGTGGCGCCCGAGCCGGACCGCGTCGATCGTGGCGCCGGATCGTTGTGCCGTGACGGCCGCCACCACGACCAGAACGGCACATCGATCCGTGACGACGATCGGCCGGGCCGGGGAGGCAGCCGGTCAGGTGAGCGCGTCGACGACGGTGTCGGCAGCGGCGTAGGGGTCCGTGCGGCCGTCGACGACCTGCTCGGCAAGATCGTCGACACCCTTGCCCTGGCGCAGGTCGCCCATCCGCGAGCGCAGGGCCCGGATCGCGATGGCCTCGATCTCGTCGCCGGCCCGCTTGACCCGCCGTTCGCGCAGCACGCCGTGCTCCTGCATCCAGGCGACGTGCTTGTCGATGGCCTCCATGACCTCGTCGACGCCCTCCCCCTTGGCGGCGACGGTCTTGACGACCGGCGGCCGCCAGTCCCCCGCCGCGCGGCGCTCGCCGAGGCTGATCATGTGCCGGATGTCGCGGACGGTGACGTCGGCGCCCTCCCGGTCGGCCTTGTTGACCACGAAGACGTCGCCGATCTCGAGGATCCCGGCCTTGGCGGCCTGCACGCCGTCGCCCATGCCGGGGGCGAGCAGGACCAGCGTGGTGTCCGCGAGCCCGGCCACCTCGACCTCGCTCTGCCCGACGCCGACGGTCTCGAGCAGGATGACGTCGCAGCCGGCTCCGTCGAGCACTCGCAGCGCCTGCGGGGTGCTCCACGACAGCCCACCGAGGTGGCCGCGGCTGGCCATCGAGCGGATGTAGACGTCCGGGTCGAGGACGTGGTCGCTCATCCGGATCCGGTCGCCGAGCAGCGCCCCGCCGGAGAACGGTGAGGAGGGGTCGACCGCGAGGATGCCCACCCGCTTGCCCCGCTCGCGGAACGCGGAGACGAGCGCGTTGGTGCAGGTCGACTTACCCACCCCCGGGCTGCCGGTGATGCCCAGCACGTGGGCGTTGCCGGTGTGCGGTGCGAGCGCGGCCATCACCTGGCGTAGCGCCGGGTGGGCGTTTTCCACCAACGAGATCAGCCGCGCGACCGCGCGAGGCGACCCCGCCCGGGCCGCCTCGACGAGGGCGGGGACGTCGACGGCGCGCGCCACGTCAGGCGGAGGGCACGCGCAGGATCAGGGCATCACCCTGGCCACCGCCACCGCACAGGCCAGCGGCGCCCACGCCGCCGCCCCGGCGACGCAGCTCCAGGGCGAGGGTGAGCGCGAGGCGAGCACCCGACATACCGATGGGGTGGCCGAGGGCGATCGCGCCACCATTCGGGTTCACCTTGTCGGGGTCGATGCCCAGCTGCTTGGTCGAGGCGAGCCCGACGGCAGCGAACGCCTCGTTGATCTCGACGAGGTCGAGCTCGGAGACGGCGATGCCCTCCTTCGCGCAGGCCTGCTCGATGGCGTGCGCCGGCTGGCTCTGCAGGCTGGAGTCGGGCCCGGCGACCACGCCGTGCGCGCCGATCTCGGCCAGCCAGGTCAGGCCGAGCTCCTCGGCCTTGGCCTTGCTCATCACGACCACGGCGGCGGCACCGTCGGAGATCTGGGAGGCCGAGCCGGCGGTGATGGTGCCGTCCTTGCGGAAGGCCGGACGCAGCCTCGCCAGGCTCTCCACCGTCGTGTCCGGCCGGATACCCTCGTCGGTCTTGAACTCGATCGGGTCGCCCTTGCGCTGGGGGATGCTGACGGCCACGACCTCCTCGTCGAAGAAGCCGTCCTTCCACGCCTTCGCGGCGAGCTGGTGGCTGCGCGCGGCGAAGGCGTCCTGCTCCTCGCGGCTGAACTCCTGATCGGCCTTGTTCATGTCTTCGGTCAGGCTGCCCATCGCCTGGTCGGTGAAGGCGTCCCACAGCCCGTCGTAGGCCATGTGGTCGCGCATCGTCACGTCGCCGTACTTGTAGCCCTCGCGGCTCTTCGGCAGCAGGTGCGGGGCGTTGGTCATCGACTCCTGGCCGCCGGCCACGACGACCTCGAACTCGCCGGCGCGGATCAGCTGGCTGGCCAGCGCGATCGCGTCCAGTCCGGACAGGCACACCTTGTTGATCGTCAGCGCGGGGACGTCCATCGGGATCCCGGCCTTGGCCGCGGCCTGCCGAGCGGGGATCTGCCCGGCGCCGGCGGTGAGGACCTGCCCCATGATCACGTAGTCGACCTGGTCGCCGCGCACCCCGGCCCGGTCCAGCGCTCCCTTGATCGCGAACCCACCGAGGTCAGCGGCCGAGAAGCCCTTGAGCGAGCCGAGCATCCGCCCCATCGGGGTGCGGGCTCCGGCGACGATGACGGATGTGCTGTCACTCATGTCTGCGGCCTCCAACGGTCCGTTCGTGAGCCCTGTCGGGTCCACATGCTGGTCTCCTCCCTCACTGTATCCGTGCCTACGCTGGGCCCCATGAGCCCCGCACCCGCGCCGTCCCCGTCCCTGTTCACCGCCATCGACCACGTCGGCGTCGCCGTGCCGGACCTGGACGAGGCGATCGCCTTCTACCGGGACACCCTCGGGATGACGCTCGCCCACGAGGAGGCCAACGAGGAGCAGGGCGTGCGCGAGGCGATGATGCGCGCCGGTGACGGCAGCGACGGCGGCGCCCAGGTGCAGCTGCTCGCGCCGCTGTCGCCGGAGTCGACGATCGCGACGTTCCTCGACCGCTCCGGACCCGGGCTGCAACAGCTCGCCTACCGGGTCGAGGACATCGAGGCCGTGTCCGACACCTTGCGTGCCCGCGGCCTGCGTCTCCTGTATGACGTGCCTCGCCGGGGCACCGCCGGGTCCCGGGTGAACTTCGTGCACCCCAAGGACGCCGGGGGCGTGCTCGTGGAGCTGGTCGAGCCGGCCGCCTCGGCGCACGCGTAGCCGGCCCGGCGCCGCCCCACCTTCGACCGACGACCCCGTGTGTGGCGTGTCGCGCCCCCTGCCCGGGCCGAAACGCCACACACGGGGTCGTCAGTGCCGGGTGGGCCGGGGCCGCCCGTATGCCTCAGCCCTCGACCGTCGCGCGGATGAGCCGGGCTGCCTCCTCGGGAGCGAGGACAGCGGTGTCGACCACGATGTGCTCGCGGTCCCACGGGTGGTACTCCCGCGCACAGATCTGCGCCCAGCCCGGCTTCGTCAGGTCGGCGATGTCCACCTCGCGCTCCTCGGCCCGGCGCCGGTGCTCGACGACGTCAGAGCAGACCACCTCCACCTCGACGACCTGCCCACCCGCACGCAGTCCGGCATCACGCCAGGCGTTCCGTGTCTCCGACCAGGGGTTGACCGACTCCGCGACGACGTCGAGCCCGAGCCCCAGCTGGTCAGCGACCAGGTCGTATCCGGTGACGTAGCCGGGCGGCATCTCCCAGCCGTTGCGGTCGGCGAACCGTCCTTCCGATCGCGTGATTGCCGTCTCGATCGTGTCGATCCGCAGGTATGCCGCGCGCAGCCCACGTGCCACCGCTCGCGCCACCGTGGTCTTGCCGGTGGCCGGCAGGCCCCCGACCACGACGAGCGTCGGCGGTCGGACCTGCTCTCCCCGGCGGACCATCCCGACAGGTTAGGCCCGCCCGACCCACCGACGACGTGGTGTGTGGCACCACGTCGCCAGTGCGGTGATGGGGTACCGCCCTGAACGATCACCCACGCTGACCCTGAGCCGACCCCGAGAAGGGTTCCCCTGCCGCCGGACCGGCCTGATGGTGGAACGGCACACCATCACCAACGCCGTTCGGGGGAATTCGTCATGCCACGCCGTCGGGGCTGCCTTGCCACGCTCATCATCAGCGTCTGTGCCGTCGTCGTCCTCGCCATCGGTCTCGTCGTCGGCGGGGCGGCGCTCGTGTGGTCCCGGGCGAGCACCGACACGACGGGAGAGGTCTCGTTCACGCGGCCACTCGGCATACCGCCGCTGGCGACGTCGCACCTGGACGCCCAGGGGCGACGCGTCTTCGAGCTGACCGCACGGGAGGGCACGACGGACTTCGGCACCGGCCACCCGGCTCCGACGTGGGGATTCAACGGCGACTACCTCGGCCCCACCCTGCGGGCGGAACGGGGCGAGCGGGTCCTCGTCCACGTCCGCAACGCCCTCCCGGAGACCACGACGGTGCACTGGCACGGGATGCACCTGCCCGCACGCATGGACGGCGGGCCGCACCAGCCGATCGCACCGGGGCAGACCTGGTCGCCGAACTGGCGGATCGACCAGCCGGCGGGGACGCTCTGGTACCACCCACACCCGCACGGCGAGACCGAGGAGCACGTGAACCGTGGCCTGGCAGGGATGTTCATCCTCGACGACCGGCGCAGCGAGAGCCTGCCGCTGCCGCACCGCTACGGCGTCGACGACGTGCCGGTCATCGTGCAGGACAAGTCACTCAACGGCTCAGGACGGCTGACGTCCTCCGAGCTCGGCGACACCATCGCCGTCAACGGCACGGTCGGACCCCACCTCGACGTGACGACCGAACGGGTGCGGCTGCGGCTGCTCAACGCCTCGACCAAACGGGTCTACGACTTCGGCCTCGATGACGACTCGGCGTTCACGCTCATCGGCACCGACGGCGGGCTGCTGCCGAAGAGCCAGCGGGTGCGCCGGATCCAGCTGGCGCCCGGCGAGCGCGCCAACATCGTGGTGACTCTGCGCCCCGGTGAGCGGCGGGTGCTGCGCAGCTGTCCGCCGGACCTGGGGATCAACGCCATCGGGGCGCGGTTCTCCGGGGGCGCGGACTCCTTCGACGTGCTGCAGCTGCGCGCGGCCGACCGGCTGACCCCCTCGCCTGAGGTGCCGCGAACGCTCGCGCCGGAGAACCTGCGGGAGGTGGGCACCGCCGCCGACTCGGTCCGCACCAGGACCTTCGAGCTCTCCGGCCGGCAGATCAACGACCAGAGCATGGACATGTCGCGCATCGACGAGGTGGTGCAGGTCGGCGACACCGAGACCTGGGCGGTCACCAACGAGGGCGGCGAGCCGCACAGCTTCCACGTGCACGACGTGCAGTTCCGCGTGCTGTCGGTCGACGGGGCTCCCCCGCCGCCGGAGCTGTCCGGGCTGAAGGACACCGTCTACCTTCGCGAGGGCGTGACCTACCGGTTGTTGCTGCACTTCACCGACTACGCCGATCCCGACACCCCCTACATGTTCCACTGCCACATGCTGCGGCACGAGGACGAAGGGATGATGGGCCAGTTCGTCGTCGTCCGCCCCGGCCAGACCGCCGGCAGCCGCGGCGACTCCCGCCCGGGAGAGGGAGCCGGCATGGACGGCATGCCCGGTATGGACCACGGCTGAGACGGGCCAGCGGCAGCCCGGCCACCTTTCGTCTTTTTCACGGCTTCCCCGGGCCGGGCACGGCTAGAATCGTTTCTGCTGATGTGCCGGTAGGAGGCCGTATGACGGGCCCACTGAGTGACCGAGTAACGGTCCGTCCGCGTCCGGGAACCGGGCAGGCTCGCGCAGGAGCCGGAGAATGGCCAAGGACCTCAAGCTCTTCTTCGTGACCGACATCCACGGGTCGGAAACCTGCTGGCGCAAGTTCCTGAATGCCGGGCCCTTCTACGAGGCGGACGTGGTCATCGTCGGCGGTGACATCACGGGCAAGGCCATGGTGCCCATCGTCAAGCACGCCCGTGGGTGGGAGACCACCATGTTCGGGGAGCGGGTGTCACTGACGACGCTGGACGAGGTCGCCGAGGTCGAGCGCAAGGTCCGCAACCGCGGCTACTACCCCCAGCAGATGAGCGAGGCGGAGTATGCCGAGCTCAGCTCTGACAGCGCGGCCCTCGACCGGCGGTTCACCGAGGTGATGCTGCGCGAGACGCAGCGCTGGCTCGACATGGCCGACGACAAGCTCCGGGGCCGGGTGCACCGGGTCGTCGTCTGCCCGGCCAACGACGACATGTTCGAGCTGGACCCGATCCTGCAGCAGACCGGTCACGTCGTGGAGACCAGCGGTGACGCCCCGATCGACCTCGAGGGCTTCGAGATGGTGTCGATGGGATTCACCAACCCGACGCCGTGGCACACGTTCCGCGAGGTGCCCGACGAGGACCTCGGTCGACGGCTCCAGGAGGCCACGGCCCACCTGTCCGACCCCTCGCGGGCGATCTTCAACTTCCACGCACCTCCCTACGGCAGCGGCCTCGACGAGGCGCCCGCGCTCGACGACGACCTGCGCATCGCGCGCGGCGGCGCACCGGTTCCCGTGGGGTCGAAGGCAGTGCGCGAGGCGATCGAGCGGGTGCAGCCATTGTTGGGGTTGCACGGCCACATCCACGAGAGCCGCGGCGTGAAGCGGTCCGGGCGCACCCTCGTGCTGAACCCGGGCAGCAGCTACGAGCAGGGCATCCTGCAGGGTGCCCTCGTGACGCTGGACCGCAAGAAGGCCAAGGTCAAGAGCTATGTCCTCGTCAACGGATGAAGTTCAGGAGGAGCAATGACCTTCAAAGAGGCGGAACCTCCCACACGGATCGAGACCCCGACGCTGTTCCTCCGCAACGCGACGGGACTCGTCAAGGGGTGGTCGCGGTTCGACGCCTTCCTCTATTCGCACTTCTCCGTCAACTTCGTCACGCTCGGCTTCTTCTTCTCGATCGCCGCGCTGCCCTTCATCCCCCAGGGTGAGGTCATCCCGGCACTGATCGTGACGGTCATCTTCGTGTCGTTCCTCGTCTTCGCCTACGCCGCGCTGATCTCGGTGATGCCCCGAGCCGGCGGGGACTACGTCTGGCAGAGCCGGATCCTGACCCCGGGCCTCGGCTTCGTGTTGTCCGTCGCCGGGTGGTGGTTCATCCTCTGGTACTGGACACCGGTGTACGCCAACATCCTCGACGTCGAGATCCTGCAACCGATCGCGGCGGTCTTCGGCGGCACCGCCGCGGTCTCCTGGCTCAGCAGTGACAACGGCATCTTCGTCACCTGCATCGTGACGATCGCACTCGCGGCGCTGCTGGTGGGCCTGGGCATGCGCGGCTACGCGCGGGTCCAGCGCTTCTGCTTCTTCCTCGGCGGCCTGGCCCTGCTGATCATGTTCCTCATCATGCTGTTCACCAGTCGGGGCACCTTCATCTCGGCGTTCAACGCCGGCGCGCACGACCTCTTCAACGCCCACGGGGACGTCTACCACCGCACGATCAGCGTCGCCGCCAAGGGCAACGGCTACGTCGCTCCCACGCACCCGGGGATCACCCCGTTCTTCCAGCACTCGATGCTGCTGACGCCCATCCTCTGCTTCTGGATCCTGTGGCCGACCTGGGGTGCCACGCTCTACGGCGAGGTCAGGGGTGCCAGCGACTTCCGCGGCGTCGTCCGCGGGATGATGAGCGGCCTGTGGAGCGTCTTCCTCATCGCGATCATCTTCTTCTTCCTCGCCCAGCGGACCTTCGGGTGGGACTTCTTCAACAGCGCCAACATGAACTACGAGTCCGCCGTGTTCGGCTCGACCGTCGCCCCGACCATCCCCGTCTGGTCCTACCCGCCGTTCCTCGTGTCGCTGCTGATCCCCACCGCACCCCTGCGCGCCATCTTCATCCTCGCCTTCGGCGCGTGGTTCCTGGGCTGGGTGGGGACGCTGTTCCTCTCCTCGACGCGGGTGATCTTCGCGGTCGCCTTCGACCGGATCCTGCCGGAGCGCTTCTCGAGCGTGACCAGCCGCCACCACGTCCCCGTCTGGGGCCTGCTGCTGATGCTCGTGCCGGCCTTCGTCGTCAGTGCCCTCTACGCCTACACGAACGAGTTCAAGACCTTCGTGCTCGACGCGACGCTGGTCATCGCCATCACCTTCTTCGGGTCGCTCGTGGCCGCCGCCATCCTGCCCTGGCGCAAACCGGACCTGTTCGAGAACTCACCGGTGGCGCGGTACCGCCTCGCCGGCGTCCCCCTCGTCACGGTGTGCGCGGTCCTGGCGGCGGCCTTCATGGGCTGGAACATCTACGAGTGGCTGACGAACTCGGTCTACGGCGTCAACAACAGCACCTCGCTCATCTTCATGGGGGCGATGTACCTGCTCGCGATCGTCATCTACGTGGTCGCCAAGGTCTGGCGCCGTCGACAGGGTCTGGACCTGGACGTGCTCTACAAGGAGATCCCGGTCGAGTGAGCACCACGAGCGACGACAGGGACCACAGCACCACCGGCGAGACCGGCGAGCACAACAACATGGAGCCCCTCGACAACGACCCGGTCGTCGCCCAGGCGATCGAGGTGGTGGAGACGGCCGCCGCGGCCGGCGTGCCGCTGCGGCTGCTCGGCGGGCTGGCCGTTCGGGTGCTCACCCCCGACTACCCGCCCCGGGCCCGGGACGACCAGGACATGGACTTCGCGTCGGCGTCGCCGTTCCAGCGCGAGGTGACCGACGTCTTCGGCCGGCTCGGGTTCGTGGGCGACGAGCGGTTCAACCTGCTGCACGGGGACCGGCAGATGTACTTCCGCACCCCCGACGGCACCCGCGGGGTCGATGTGATCATGAACGAGCTCACCATGTGCCACACCCTGGACTTCCGCCACCGCCTCGGGCAGGCGCCGTACACGCTGGGGGTGACGGACCTGCTGCTGTCCAAGCTGCAGGTCGTCGAGCAGAACGAGAAGGACGTGCAGGACAGCGTCTACCTGCTGTCCGCCTTCCCGGTGACGCCGGAGGACGCGGACCGGTCCCTGAGCCTCGCCCGCGTGGCCGAGGTCGTGGGCAACGACTGGGGATGGTGGCGCACGGTCACCCGGAACCTCGACCGCATCGTGGAGCTGGCCGGCGGCTCCCTCGCCCACCTCGTGCCCGAGAACACCCGGCATGACCCGGTGGAGCAGGCGAGGACGATCCGCGGGGCGGCCGACGCCTGCCGCAAGAGCATGCGGTGGAAGGCGCGGGCCAAGGTCGGCGAGCGCGTGCGCTGGTACAACGAGCCGGAGGAGGTCGGCCACTGACCACGGGCACCTGCCTGTGGACGGATGCACCGGTACCACCCCGCCGTGGGCGACAATTGCCCGCGTGAGCAGACGATCGATGCGCCCCCGCAGCCTTCGCCTGAACAAGCCCGAGGGCAACGTGCTGCAGTCCTGGTCGGACTACCGGCGTCGCCAGCGCGCGGCGCTGCGCGAGAGCAACCGCCGCCGTGACCCGGACCTGGACACCGAGCCGGGTCCGGACCTCGGCGCCGGGGGCCAAGGGGGCGAGGCGCCATGGACCGACGGCACGGACGAGGCGAGCACTCGGCATACCACTGAGGCGGAGGGGGCCGCGCCGGGCGAGAGCGCAGGGACAGGCGCCACCCGCGTCGCCGACCACGACGTGGACCGGTTCGGCCACCTCGGGCGACCGCTCAGCCGCAGCTCGCCGTTCTACGTGGGCTTCGTCGGCGCGCTGGGGGTGCTCGTGGCCTACGGGCTGGTGCAGGGCGTCACCCGGCTGGCGACCGTCCTGACCCTGCTGCTCGTCGCGTTCTTCCTGACGCTGGCGCTCAACCCGATCGTGGAGTCCCTGACCAAGCGGCAGGTGCGCCGGTCCTTCGCCGTGACGCTGGTCTTCCTCGGGGTGATCGTGGCGTTCGTCGCGATCGGGTTCCTCGTCGTGCCGCCGGTCGTGCAGCAGGCCACGCAGCTGGCGACGAACGCGCCGACGTACGTCGACAACCTGCTCGACACCCCGCTGGTGCAGCGGCTCGACCAGCACTACGACATCGCGGAGAAGGTCCGTGCCGAGGTGCAGAAGCGGGTCACCGACGGGCAGTTCGTGAGCACGGTCGCCGGCGGCGTCTTCGGGGCCGGCAAGGCGCTCGTCAGCGGGCTGTTCTCGACGTTCACCGTGCTCATCCTCACGCTCTACCTGCTCGCCTCACTGCCGCGGGTCAAGCACGCCGCCTACGCCATGGTGCCCGCCTCCCGGCGTCCCCGCGTCGCGTCGCTGTCGGAGGAGATCATGCGGCGCGCCGGCAGCTACGCCATCGGCCAGGCGGCCGTCGCCGCCATCAACGCGGTGTGCAGCTGGATCATGATGACCATCCTCGGGATCCCGTATGCCGCGGTGCTGGCTGTCGTGGTCGGGTTCCTGGGGCTCATCCCGATGGTGGGCGCCACACTAGGGGCGCTGCTGGTCTTCGTCGTGGCGCTGTTCAGCAGCCTGCAGACCGCGATCATCGTGGCCGTCTACTACGTCGTCTACCAGCAGATCGAGAACTACGTGATCGTGCCCAAGATCATGCAGCGGACGGTGTCGGTGCCCGGTGCCGTGACCGTCGTCGCGGCGCTGGCCGGCGGCACGCTGCTCGGCGTGCTCGGGGCCCTGCTCGCGATCCCGGTGGCCGCCGGGCTGCTGCTGATCTACGAGGAGGTCCTGATCCCCCGCCAGCGCCGGGCCTGAGCCGGGCCAGCACGATCGTTGCCCCGAATCGTCGGGCGCTTCTGGTCGCCAGAGCGGCCAAAAGCGCACCACGATCGCAGACAACGATCCATGCGGGAGCCGATCAGCCCACCACCAGCGAGGCGGGGACCTCGGTCGGCAGCTGTGCGTGCCCGGGCAGCACCGCCTGCACGATCTCGTTCAGCACCCGCCGGACGTAGGTCTCCCCGACCCACAGGTGCTTGGCGTCGTCGACCCCGACGACCCGGCACTGGGGCAGGGCGGCGAACCGCTCGGTCGCCTCGGCCGGCCGCAGGTAGTCGTCGAACTCGGGCACCAGCGCCAGCACCGGCTTGCCGAGGTCGGCCCAGGCCTTCAGGTGCTCCTCGCGGGCGTGCTTCAACGGCGGGCTGAGCAGGATCGCGCCCTCGACGGTCGGGTCGGCGCCGTACATCAGGGCCAGGTCGGTGCCGAAGGACCACCCCACCAACCAGCGCCGCGGCAGCGGGGGGTCGTCGGCGAACTCGGCGTACTCGAGGGCGGCGGCGACGTCATACCGCTCCGACTGCGCGTCGTCGAAGGCGCCCTCGGAGGTCCCCCGCGGCGAGCTCGTGCCACG
>NZ_DASSTI010000049.1:0-2501 GCF_035708005.1 Segeticoccus sp.
GCTCTCGGCAGCCGGCTACTACCGCACCGAGGGACTGCACTGGGACGCCACGACCTTCCAGGGTGAGCCGTTCAAGTACTTCGCCTACGGCGCGGCCGTTGCCGAGGTCGAGGTCGACGGGTTCACCGGCGCCTACCGGACTCGCCGGGTCGACATCGTCCACGACGTCGGCGACACCCTCTCCCCGCTCGTCGACCTCGGGCAGATCGAGGGCGGGTTCGTGCAGGGTGCCGGGTGGCTCACGCTCGAGGACCTGCGCTGGGACACCAGCGACGGGCCCGGCCGCGGCCGGCTGCTGACCCAGGCGGCGAGCACCTACAAGCTGCCGAGCTTCTCGGAGATGCCGGAGGAGTTCCACGTCACGCTCTTCGCCGACGCCACCGAGGAGGGCGCGGTCTACGGCTCCAAGGCGGTCGGCGAACCGCCGCTGATGCTGGCGTTCTGTGTGCGCGAGGCGCTGCGCAAGGCCGCTGGCGCCTTCGGGGCCGCCGGGCGCACGGTCGAGCTCGCCTCGCCCGCCACCCCGGAGGCCGTCTACTGGGCGCTCGACGCGGCCCGCCGCGGAGCCGAGCCGCAGCTGCGGCACGAGCGCGGGGGCACGCCCCCGCGCGAGCAGGCGGTGGCCGGCGCGCTGTCGGTGGACGGGCACGGTACGGCGGACGGCGACGGGCAGCGGCCCGGGACCCGCGTCGCGCGGGAGCCAGCGCTGAGCGCGGAGCGATGACGTGCAGTGGCTGCAGGCCGTCGAGCGGCTGAGGCGCGACCGCGCCCCGGGTGTGCTGGTCACGCTGGTCACGGTGCGCGGGCACGCCCCTCGTGAGGCGGGCGCCAAGATGGTCGTCACCCCGGACCGCACCTGGGACACCGTCGGCGGTGGCAACCTCGAGGCCACTGCCGTGGAGCGCGCGCGCCGGATGCTGGCCGACGGCACCCGCGAGCCGCGGCTGCTCGAGCTCGGCCTGTCCGACAAGGCACCGGCACCAGAACGACTGCACGGGTTGCAGTGCTGCGGCGGCGAGGTCACGCTCCTGCTCGAACCGCTCGCCGTCGTGCCTGCCGTCGCCATCTTCGGGCTGGGCCACGTCGGGCTCGAGCTCGCCCGGATCCTCGCCCGCCACGACATCGAGCTGCACCTCGTCGACAGCCGGGCCGACCAGCTCACCGACGAGCGCCTCGCCGTGCTCGACGACGCGACCGCCCACGTCCACGTGCACCACTCCCGCGTCCCAGAGATCGTGCTGGGCGAGGTGCCCCCCGGCACCCACGTGCTCGTGATGACGCACGACCACGCCGAGGACATCGCGCTGTGCGATGCCGCGCTGCGCTGTCGCCACCTCGGATCGATCGGGCTGATCGGCTCGTCGGCGAAGTGGAGCCGGTTCCGCCGGCGCCTGCTGGGCGAGGGGCACCCCGAGGCCGACCTGGCCCGGATCACCACGCCCATCGGCCTGCCCGGCCTCAGCGGCAAGGAACCGGCCACCATCGCCGTCAGCGTCGCCGCCGACCTCGTGCGGGTCTTCGAGTCGGAGCGCGCCGCCGTGGAAGTGCCCCGATGAGCCCGACCTTCCGCACCCTCTACCGCGTGCGGGTCATGGACACCCCCGACGACCCGTTCGCCGGCGGCCGGCTGCGCGCCGACGAGGATGCCGGGATCGTGGTGCACGACGGGACGATCCACGAGCGCGGCCCGTTCGCCGAGGTGCGGGGCCGCCACCCGGACGTCGAGGTCGTCGACCTGCGGGACGGCATACTCCTGCCGGGGTTGGTGGACACGCACGTCCACTACCCGCAGGTGCGGGTGATCGGTGAGCTCGGCATGCCGCTGCTGGACTGGCTCCAGCACTGCGCCCTCCCGGAGGAGGCACGGCTGGCCGACAGCGGGTATGCCCGGTCGGTCGCCGCCGACTTCGTGCGTGGCCTGCTCGACGTGGGCACCACGACGGCGCTGGTCTTCGGGTCGCACTTCGCGTCGGCGGTCCACGAGGTGTTCACCGAGGCCGCGCGCGTCGGCCTGCGCATCACCACCGGCCTGGTGGTCAGTGACCGGCTGCTCGAGCCGGAGGCGTTGTTGACCACCCCCGATGCTGCCTACGAGGAGTCCTGCCGGCTCGCCTCCCGCTGGCACGGTGCCGGTCACGCCAGGTATGCCGTGACGCCCCGGTTCTCGTTCTCCGCCAGTGACGCGATGCTGGACGCCTGCGCGTCGGTGCTGAAGGACGTTCAGGGGGCGTGGTTCACCTCGCACGCCAACGAGAACCTCGCCGAGATCGAGTCCGTGGCACGGCTCTTCGGCGATGCACACGACTACGTGGACACCTATGACAAGCACGGCCTGGTGGGACGGCGGTGCGTGCTCGCGCACAACGTGCACCCCACCGACCGCGAGCTGGCGCTGCTCGCGTCCCAGGACGCCACCGTGGCGCACTGCCCGAGCAGCAACGCGGCACTGGGCAGCGGGCTGTTCCCGCTCAAGCGCCACCTCGAGCACGGGGTGCGGGTCG